>JBAWAM010000822.1:0-4904 GCA_049589315.1 Myxococcaceae bacterium | reverse complement strand
ACGCCGACCACGCCGGGCGCAGCGCCGCGAACGCGCTGCCTGCGAGCCCGAACGAGGCTCCGAGGAGGAGCTCGGTGGTGCCTACGGTCACTTCGCCCGCGTTGAGCTGCACGTACAGCGCGGACACGGCACCGGAGACCTGATCGATTGCGAGCCGGGCGAGGAGCACGCCCAGCGGAACGCCGATGGCGGTGCCGATGCTCCCCAGCACCAGGGCCTCCAGCGTGAACAACGCGCGCAGGGTCACCCGGGTCGCACCGATCGCGCGCAGGGTGCCGATCTCGCGCCGACGCTGCAGCACGCCGATGGAGATCGTGTTGTAGACGAGGAAAACCCCGACCAGGAGCGCCACCGCAGACGCGAGGTTCAGCCCGAGTTGGAAGCTGCGGACCATCTTCTCCACGCTGCCTCCGCGCCGCGAAGGCCGCTCGATCTCGAACGACGGCCCGACGACGGCGGCGAGCCGCGCCTTCATCTCCTCGAGCTCCACCGCCGGGTCGACCGCCACGTCGACGCGGTCGATGTGGCGGTCTCGACCGAACGCGACCTGGGCAGACCCCACGTACATCACGGCGACAGAGCCGCCGAACGCCTTCACCGGCCCGCTCTCCTCGATCAGCGCGTGGACAAAGAAGTCCTTCGCGCCCTCCGAGGTCATCAGCCGGAAGCCGTCCCCCACGTCGAGCCCGTGCTCGCGGGCGAAGCGCTCGGACACGAGCATCCGGTCGGCGGAGTTGAGGAACTCGAGGTCCTCGGCCAGCGCGCCGATGTCGCGATCGACCGCGTGGTAGTTCCGGAAGTACCCGTCGTCGAGCAGGTCGACGCCCATCACGTACAGGCTCTGACCGGGCGCACCCACGACCGGCGCAATCACGGTCAGCCCTCCGGACGCATGGGTGACGCCGGAAACGGCGCGCACCTTCTCCACCAGGGAGTCGTCGAAGCCGGACCTGCTGTTGGCGAGGGTGAGATCGGCCTTCCCCGCGATGGTGTCGACGGTGGACCGGAACGCATCGAGCACCGTCCGGTTGATCGAGGCGATGCCGATCATCGTCGCCACTCCGAGCGCGACGCCGAGGATCGTCAGGCCCGTCCGGAGCGGCGCGCCCAGGAGGTGTCGCAGGGAAACGAGTCGGAGCAGTTGCAGCATCAAGGGGCCTGCGCTCTAGGCGGCCTCAGCAGGTTGGACCGGTTCGTCCGAGACGATCACGCCGTCCTTCAAGCGGACGAGGCGATCCCCCACCTCCGCGGCCTTCTGATCGTGCGTCACCATCACGACGGTGAGGTGCCGCTCGCGCGTGGCCTCGCGGATGAGCGCGAGCACCTCTGCGCCGGTCTTCGAGTCGAGGTTCCCGGTGGGCTCGTCTGCCAGCAGCAGCGCGGGCTCGATCAGCAGCGCGCGCGCCACCGCCACCCGCTGCATCTCGCCGCCGGAGAGCTCGTCGGGCAGGTGGTGATCGCGCCCGTTCAGCCCGACCCGGTGGAGCAGCTCACGCGCCGGCCCCTCGAGCGCCGACCGCTTCTTCCCCGAGAGCAGGCCCGGAAGGATCACGTTCTCCAGCGCGGACAGTGTGGGGAGCAGGTTGAAGAACTGGAAGATGAAGCCGAGGCGATCGCGCCGGAACCGCGACAGCTCCGTGTCGCTCATCTTCGAGAGCTCCCGGTCCTCGATGGTCAGCGAACCGGCGGTCGGGACGTCCAGCGCGCCGACGAGGTTGAGCAGCGTGCTCTTCCCGGATCCGGAAGGCCCCATCACCGAGAGGAACTGCCCCTTCGGAACGTGCAGCTCCGGAATGGACAGGGCGCGCACCTCGGTCTTGCCGCGGCGGTACACCTTCGAGACGTCCTTCACCCGGATCATATCTCCGAGATCCCATCCTTCTCGGCCCACCCCACAAGCCCGTTGGGAAGGCGGATGTGCACGTACCGACCATCGGTCCCGAGCAGGCGCACTTTTAACCCGGCGTGGACCTCGAAGGACACCTGCGACTGGTCGCCTGGAAGCTCTCGTGCCGGGAGAGTGGCCGAGATGACGACACCTTGATCAAAGTTCTCGGCTGCCCAGGCATGCGCGCCGAGGATCAGCCCGGACGGGACCGACACAGCGAGCGCCACGGCTCCGGCGACCGCTGCCCACGTTCTGCGCCCACGCGGCAGGAAGCGGAACAGGAACAGCAGCGCAAACCCACCGACCCAGCTTGCGAGGAACGACCACCCCATCGCGTCCCGGGGCGTCGCCGCTGCGACCCGCACGGCGAAGGGATCGTCTCGGGCAGCGCCGACCACCTGGTCGAGCTGCTTCGATCGCGCGAGCGCCAGGTTCGCCATCACGTCGTCCTCGCTGGCGCCGGCCCGCCGCGCGCGTTCGAGGTAGAGGATGGCGCGACCGAGATCGCCCTGGGCCAGGTACACGGTCCCCAGGTTGTAGAGGACGTCCGGACCGCCGTAGCCGTGATCGAGCAGCTTCACGTAGCCGTCGACCGCGTCCCGGTGCCGCTCCGAGTAGTAGGCCTCATTGGCCTGGGTGAAGAGCTGCTCCGCCTCCTCCGACGTGTAGTAGCTCTGGGCCAGCACGGCCGCAGCGATCAGCGCGGAGATCATCGCCCCTCCTCCCACGCGGCCATGGCCGCCTCGGCATCATCCAGGATCCGCTCGCGCGCGCTGGCATCCCCCAGCCCCGGCGCAAAGCGGCCTGTCTCGCAGGTCTCGAGCACCGCCGCGATCTTCTGTCGAAGCTCGGGGGAGATGCCCGCCTCGGCCATCCGCTCGGCGAGCGCGTCGCGGGTGAGCCCGACGATCGAGACCTTCAGCTTCGCCTCGAGGAACGACACCAGCGCCTTCTCTACCTCCGCATGGAACGCTTCGGTGCTGCCTTCCGCCTTGAGCGTCTCCGCGGCCTGCAGTCGCTTCCGCGCGGCCCGCGCCTGCTGCCGCTCGATCGCGCCGGGGTCCTCGCGTCCAAAGCGGTTGCGCAACAGCCCGACCAGCCCCAGCGCAGCCCACAGGCCGAACGGCGCGAGGACCGCCGGGATGAACCAGGGCTTTCTCCACAGGACCGTCGTGCCGGATTCGAAGCGCGCCTCATGGCGCAGCGGACGCAGACCGGTCGCGGCGAGGACATTGCGCGGTCCCTCGGGCGTGGCGGTTGGGACGGGGGCGCTGCCTTGCGCAACGGCCGCGCTCCCGCCCGCCCCCGGTTCGACCTGAATCGTGAGCGCCTCCGTCTCCGCGACCTCGTACTGCCCCGTCTCGGGGTTGAAGAACGGCAGTCTGAGGGTCGGCAGCGTGAAAGTGCCGGTCTGACTCGGCATCACCAGGTATTCCTGGCTTCGCTTGCCGCCGAGCTCGTCACCGCGGTGGGTCACCTTGTCCGTGGTCGTCGGATCGTAGACCCGGAACGAGGCAGGCGCCTCGAGCCCCGGTATGGAGAGGTTCTTGAGGTTCCCCGTCCCATCCACCGACACGCGGAACGTGATCGGCTCGCCCAGCTTCACCCGGGTCGGCACCGCTTCCGCGGTGATGCGCCAGCGCCCCACGTTGGTGCTGCTGAAGTTGTCAGGCGCGCCCGGCGGCAGCGGCTTGACCTCGATCTCCACCGGGTTGCCCTTGCGGTGGACGCGGTGCCCCGCGAACAGGTACCCGGTGGTGATGTCCGCCTCGACCGGGTCGATCTTCAAGGTCCCGGCCCGGGTCGGGAACAGGGCCTTCCGCTTGAGGAGGTACGCGCGGTACGGAATCCCATTGATCACCCGCTGCTCACCCGAGAGCTGGGAGGGACTGTCGATGTCCTCGGACCAGAAGCCCTCCAGGCGGGGCAGGTTCACCGTGTCCACCGACGAGAGATCCACCCGTGAGAACACGTACACACTCATCGTCACCTGTTCGCCGACGTAGATGCTCGTCTCGTCGACATGGGTCCGCAGGAACAGATCTGAGTCGGTGGTGGGGATCTTCTCGTCCGGGAACCCGCCGAACGGGCCGAAGTCGCGGAAGGGGTCGGGGCGTCGCCGCTGGTTCTGGGTCCGCGCATCCGGCGCGGGGCCAACGCTCCCCTGGCGTACGGTGATCTGGATCCCTTCTGTCCGGTGCGTCTTGTCGTCCGTGATCAGCCTCGCCGGCGGAATCCTGGACCTGCCGGCGCGCTGTGCCCGGAGGACGAGGACGTAGCGGGTGATCCGCTGGACCTGCGTACGGCCGTTGGTGATCTGCACCGACGTCTCGCTCATCGGTGACTTGCTCAGCACCTCGAAGTCGTCCAGCGCAGGCAGGCGCAGCTCGGCCTCCGGCGGCGCGTTCTTCATCACCACCTCGAGGCGGAAGGTGTCCTCCGTCCCGACCTCGGTGCGATCCACCGTCTGGAAGAACTCGAGGTCGTCGGCTGCGAACGTCATGCCGCTGGCGAGCACCAGCAGCACCGCGATCGCTCTGGCGCTACCAGTCCTTCTCATGGGCCTTCCTCTGCTTCTGCTGCTGGAATCGCCACAGCTGCAGGTTCTTCTCGTTCTGCTTCATCGAATCGAGCAACTTCTCCGCGTCCTGTTCGCTCAGGTTTGCAGGCGTCCCAGCGTCGCGCGCCTCCAGCTCGCCACCGCTCGGCGTGCCACCATCCATTCCACCATCGCTCCCGCCGTCCTGGCCCTGGTCGCTCTGGCTGCTGCCGCCATCGGTGCCACCATCGGGCGTCCCGCCATCGGGCGTTCCGCCGTCTCCGGTGCCACCATCTCCGGTCCCACCGTCACCTGTGCCGGCGTCGCCGCTGCCGGCGTCGCTTCCGCCGTCACTCCCGCCGTCCGGAGGGCTGCCGCCGTCGGTGCCGCCATCGGGTGAGCTCCCTCCGTCGTGCCCGCCGTCCTGTCCACCGTCCGTCGACGTCCCGGCGTCGCTTCCCGCATCGGGTGGATGCC
>JBAWAM010000821.1:0-4471 GCA_049589315.1 Myxococcaceae bacterium | reverse complement strand
GCCCATGGAGGCGCGCTCCGCCACCGGCCGTCGTTCCGCGGGGCGCCGCTCCGGCGCCGAACGCGGCCGCGGCACCAGCACCTTCCCTCCGGGCAGCTCACCTCGGCTCCGCTCCCCGGTGGGGCGCGACGGCGGAGAGAGCTTCGGCGGTGGCGCCAGTCGGATCGGCTTCTCGATGATCCCCTTCAGCTCCAGTCGCTCGAGCTCGGTGACCACGTCGGTGCGGCCGCCGTCGACCCGCCCGGTGACCTTCGGACGCTCCTCGCGGATCCACTTCTGCAGGAGCTGGCCGAACGCGCACGGATTCCTTTCCACGAGCCGCGTGGCGAACTCGGGAGACTGCGCGATGGCGGCCCGGGCCAGGCGCTGCGTACCCGCGCTGCGGATGGCCTCGGCGGGATCGACGTCTCCGCCGTGCGCGGCCAGGAGCTTGCGCCCGTCCTCTTCGAGCAGAGCGCGCGACAGGGCGGCTTCGACCTGCTTCTGCGCGACCTGGCGTTGGTCAGGACGGAGCTTCGCCAGGAACGCCTGCCGATCCGGGTCCGGCAGGGCGGCGATCGCCTGGGCCAGCGCGCGGGCGCCAAGTCGATCGGCCACCGTCACCAGGTCGCGCGACCTGAGCAGCAGCAGGTCCGAGAACTTGAACGGAGGCCTTCGCGGCCCGCCCTGCGCGAGGGCCTCCTCCAGACGCCAGCGGAGGATGTTGAGGACCTCCGGCTTCACGTCACGCACCAGCTTCACGCGGGGCAGCTGCGGCATCCGCAGCCGGACCGCCTCCGCCGTGCCCGCCGGGAGCGCCCGCAGCAGGACCTCGACCAGCGCCGGTCGCTCCTTCGAGAGGACCTGCGCGACCCGCTCGGGGTCCGCCATCGCGATCAGCCCGCGGCGGGCGGTGACCAGACGTTTGATCTCCTGGACCAGCAGCGGGATGCGCTTCTCCCGGGGGATCTTCAGGATCTCTTCGGCCCGGTGGCGCAGCAGCTCGGCCTCGTCGTCCGGCAGGTGATCGAAGCTCGCGATCGACTCCTGCCCGCCGAAGGTCATGGCGGTGAGCAGGAGCATCGTCTGCCGTCGGGTCAACGAGGCGAAGCAGGCTTCCATTCAGCGCGTCCCCTCTACGCCTCCGGGCGTGTGCGGGGGCGGGAGCGCGCGGACGGGGTGGTGCTGCCGCGCATGAACTGCCAGATCAGGAAGCCGGCCATTCCGAGGATCACCAGCGCGCCGAGCCCCACGATCGCCCGGAACGTGCTGGCGCTGGAGGCGGTCATCCGCATGCCGAAGACGTCCTTGAGCTGCGACTCCGGCGTGACGCTGGCGGACGGCGGAAGCGCCTGGGTGAGCAGGACCTTCACCCGGTCGCGGGTCATCTCCGGGACCGCGCGGGCGACGAACTCCTTGATGTCCTCCTCCGCGAGCGGGATCTTGCCCTCCCCGATCGGCCGGTACTTGATCAGCACCGACGCCGAGGGCTCCGGCTTCTTCTCCGCCGTGAGGTCGTTGCTCTCGGGGATGTTGACGATGGCGCGGGCCTCGAGGACCCCGTCGATCTTGTTGAGCGCCATGGAGACCTCGCCGCCCAGCGCCTCGAGGAACATGGCGCGCTCCTCGGTCTGGGTGGGGATCATCCCCTTGCTCTTGGCGAAGATGCTCAACCCCGCCTGCGAAGGACGGGGCAGGGAGTATTCCTTGAGCAGCCGCGTTGCCTGCGCCGCGTCCGCCTTGGGGACGCTGACCAGGTACGTGGGCTCGTTGCCGCCCTCCTCCTTCAGCTTCGTCGCCGAGATGCCGTTCTCGGACAGCAGCACGAAGATGTCATTCGCGTCCTGCTCGGTGAGGGCGTGGTGGAGCTCCACGGTACAGGCGGAAAGCGCGAGCAGCGCGGCAGCCAGGGCGAGGGTTCGAAGGCGCATGCGTGTTCAGTAGGATACCGAGCAGAACGGCCGGGGTCGAGCAGTCGCGTGGTCCGGAAACGACGAAGCCCGCCATGAGGCGGGCTTGCGGGACGCCTGGGCGTCTGGACCGGCTCAGACCTGGGTCTTGAGCGTGTCCTTCAGGCCGCTGGTGGCCTTCTCCACGACCTTGCCGGTCAGCTCCAGCTCCTGGGTGTACTTGTACATGCCGGCCTGCAGCGCCAGCAGCTCGGAGGAGGAGAACTCCTTCCCGGAGAGCCCGCCGGAGATGAGCTTGTCGAGGACGCCCTGGCCCTTCTCCAGGTCGGACATCATCTTCATCATCGCGTCGGTGGCCTTGCTGGTCTCGCTCTTCGCGCCGACGGGGTCGGCCGCCTTCGTGGTGGCCCGCTCGACGTTCGCGTTCACCCGGTTGAGCGAGGACTTCTCCGACTTTGCGACCTGCTCGACCTGGCGAACGTCCTGGGTCTTCTGCGTGGCCTGGGCGGCCTGGGTGGCCTGCACCGAATTCGGCGCACCGGTGGGCTGGGCTTCGCCGGCCTTCTGGGCCATCACCTGGTCAAACTTTGATGTCCCCTGTTTGACCTGCTGCGCGCCGGGGTCCTGGAGCTTCTGCTGCGCGATCTGCGCCGCGCTCACGCCCGCCATTGGAGCCGCCATGTGATGTCCTCCCTGCAGGTTCAGGTCGAGGTTCCGGAAGCTCCGTCTCCTCGGCCAGCATGTCCTTCAACCGTTCCACCGCCCGTGCGTGCAATCGGGACGCCCAGCTCTTGGACTGCCCGATCTCCGCCCCCGCCTCCTCCAGGGTCTTGCCCTGGAAGTAATACCCTTCGAGCAGCTTCCGCTCCTTCTCCGGGAGCTGTCCGATGGCCGCCCTCACCCGCCGTCTCAGCTGCTCCATCTCCAGCCGCTGATCCGCCGGCATGGATTCGTCGGAGAGCTGCTCGCCTTCCATCCCCTCCAGGCTGGTCGCGAACACCATCGCCAGCCCGGCCACCGCACTCGAAATCTCTCTGACATCATCGTCGATCGACCCGCCAAGGTTGCTTCCCTGATCGCGATCGGCGAGGTTTCCCATGTAGGCGTTGGTACGCTCACCCGCGTAGGCGCCCCGGGCATCGGAGCCCCGGAGCACCCCCATCTTCCGCAAGCCGTCGAAGATGGCGCCCTTGATCCGGTAGTGGGCAAAGGTGAGAAAGTTCGCACCCACCTTCGGGTCGAATCGCTCCGCGGCCTCGAGCAGCCCCACCTGCCCGTACGCCATCAGCTCTTCGAGCTCGATCTGGGCGTTGAACTGCTTGCGCACGGTCGCCGCGAGCGACCGCACGTACGGGCCGTACTTCTCGAGGATGACCTTCTTGTCTTCCTGGAGTGCCAAGGTCCCGGTTATCCCTTCGACCAGAGGCGTTCGAGCGCCTGGGTGAGCCGCGGATCGTCCTGCAACGCATCCGCGATTTTCGAGGTCAGCGCCTTCGACTGCATGCGGAGCTTCTCCTTGAGAATGTCCGCGACGAACTTCCGGGTCGCCTCTTCCTTGCTGGAGATTTCACCCGACTTGAGCTGTCTTGCCAACTCGAGTGCCCGGGCAGTAACCGGGTCGACCTGCCCGACGTTCCCCGAGCCCACGAGGCCGGATGGCCCGACGAGCCCTTCGGACTTGTCGACCTTGCCGCCGAAGCTCGATCCGGAAGTCCCCGACGCCTTGCCGACGCCGCCTTTGCCCGTCGCACCCCGGGCGCCGCCTGCACGGCCTTTTCCGCCGCCGCCGCGAATACCGCCAACAGACATGGTGTGCTCCTCCGCTTCCCTATTTCTTCTTCGCGGGCGGCAACGCCCCCGAGTCCTTTGCCTCGAGTAACGCCTTCGCCAGCCGCCCGCCGTCGCCCTCAGGATCCGCGTCGATCGCCGCCTTGAGCTCCTTGAGCGCTTCGTCGGTCTTTCCCAGGAACAGCAGCGCCTCGGCCACATGGGCCCTGGGCAGGCCGGCCTTCGGCGCCAGCCGCTGCGCTGCGCGGTACGACTGGAGCGCCTTGTCGTGACGGCCCTGGGCCAACTCGAGCGTTCCCAGCGCGAGCTGCGGCACCTCGCTCTTCGGCATCAATGTGGCCGCGCCCTGGAACACCTCACGGGCCTTGTCGAACTGGCCCATGTCCATCCACAGGTATCCCGCCTCCAGCAGCACCTGCGCCTGCTGTTTCGAGAGCGGAACGAGGCTGCCCGCGATTTCCGACATCCAGTCCTCCAATACGCGAAGAGGCGGCCACCAGGGCCGCCCCTCCGTTCGAACGGTCCGACTGCAGTGTAGCCGAAGTGGCTAGCGGACGTTCTGGATCGTGTTCTTCACGGTGTCGTGGCGCACCTTCAGCACGTTCGACACGGTGGTGAAGACCTGGTTCTCCTTCTGCATCGCCATCTGGGCGGACATGAGCTCGAGGTTGGTCCGCCGCATCATGTCGAGGTCCGACGCGAAGCCCGCGGTGGTTCCGCCGGAGATGTTGCCCGGGAGCACGCCCGCGGTACCGCCAGTGGTGCCGCCAGCGACCGGGACAGAACCCACACCC
>JBAWAM010000820.1:0-14064 GCA_049589315.1 Myxococcaceae bacterium | reverse complement strand
GCCTCGTCCACCACCGGACCGCGCGCGGTGTTGACCAGCACGGCCGTGGCCTTCATCCGCGCCAGCGCGGCGGCGTCGATGAGGTGGCGGGTGGCGGGCGTAAGGGGGCAGTGCAGTGAGACGAAGTCGCTCTCCGCGAGCACGACCTCCAGTGAGACCTGCGAGCAGCCCAGCTCGCGCTCGGCGTCCTCTCGTCGGGTCGGCGAGCTGTAGAGGATCCTCATTCCGAAGCCCCGCGCGCGGCGCGCCACTGCCCGGCCTATTCGCCCGAGCCCGACGATCCCCAGGGTTCGCCCGTGCACGTCCCCGCCGGCGAAGAGGAACGGGGTCCGGCCTCGGAACCGACCCTCGCGCAGGAACCGCTCGGCCCGGGGGAGCTGGCGCGCCGTCGCCAGGACCAGGGCGAACGCGAGGTCCGCGGTCGTCTCGTCCAGCATGCCGGGGGCGTTGCTCACCCGGATGCCGCGCTCGCGGGCGGCGCGCGTGTCGATGTTGTCGTAGCCAGTCCCCATCGTCGCGACGAGGCGGAGCGAGGGGGCGGCCGAGAGCACGCGCGCGGTGACCGGATGCGCGGGGAGCGTGAAGAGGATCTCCGCCTGGGCGTCCGACACGGCCGCCAGAAGCTCGTCCTCCGACGGGATGGGCCGCGCGTCGTCGCCCTCGAGGACCCGGACCTCGGCACGGGTGCGAAGGGGCGTGAGCGCGGAGTCTGGAACGGGACGGGTGACGAGCAGGGTGATCATCATGGAGGCGGGCAGGTTGGGTTGCCGAAGTCAGGCGGGGGTGTGATAGCTCGTCAGGGTCAATCCCACCTGAAACTTCGGGGAAGAACTCAACATGGCTCGCTCGATGATTGCCAACCTGCTCCGCGGCGACGTGCCCACGGGCTCGAACGTCACCGTCAAAGGCTGGGTGCGCACCCGCCGCGACTCCAAAGCCGGGCTGTCCTTCATCAACGTGCACGACGGCAGCGCCTTCCACCCCATCCAGGTGGTGGCGCCTAACACCCTGCCCAACTACGAGAGCGAGGTGCTCAAGCTCTCCCCCGGCGCCTCGGTGGTGGTGGAGGGCGAGCTGGTGGCCAGCCAGGGCAAGGGCCAGGCGGTGGAGGTGCAGGCGCGCTCGGTGCAGGTGCTGGGCCTGGTGGAGGACCCGGACACCTACCCCATCCAGCCCAAGCAGCACTCCTACGAGTTCCTGCGCACGGTGGCGCACCTGCGCCCGCGCACCAACACCTTCGGCGCCATCGCCCGCGTGCGACACACGCTGTCCATGGCCGTGCACCGCTTCTTCGACCGGCGCGGCTTCCTCTGGGTGCACACCCCCATCGTCACCAGCAGCGACGCGGAGGGCGCCGGGGAGATGTTCCGCGTCTCCACGCTGGACCTGCTCAACCCGCCGCGCACCGACAAGGGGGAGGTGGACTTCAGCAAGGACTTCTTCGGGCGCCAGGCGAGCCTCACCGTCTCCGGCCAGCTCAACGCAGAGGCCTATGCCTGCTCCCTCTCCAACGTCTACACCTTCGGCCCCACCTTCCGCGCGGAGAACTCCAACACCACGCGGCACCTGGCCGAGTTCTGGATGGTGGAGCCGGAGATTGCGTTCGCGGACCTGAACGAGGACGCCAACCTGGCCGAGGACTTCCTCAAGGCCATCCTCGCGGATCTGCTGGAGCAGCGCGCCGACGACATGGCCTTCTTCGCCGACCGCGCCGCGCGCGAGGCCAGGGAGGGCGGTAAGCAGGCCCCGGACATCGTCGGACGCCTGCAGCGCTTCCAGGAGTCGGCCTTCGAGCGCATGGACTACACCGAGGCCATCCGCCGGCTGGAGGCGTCCGGGAAGAAGTTCGAGTTCCCAGTGAAGTGGGGCATGGACCTGCAGACCGAGCACGAGCGCTATCTCGTGGAGGAGGTCGTGGGGCGTCCGGTGGTGGTGATGAACTACCCCAAGGACATCAAGGCCTTCTACATGCGCCTCAACGACGACGAGCGCACGGTGGCCGCCATGGACGTGCTCGCTCCGGGCATCGGCGAAATCATCGGCGGCTCGCAGCGCGAGGAGCGCCTGGAGATGCTCGACCGGCGCATGGAGGAGATGAAGCTCGAGAAGGCCGCGTACGGGTGGTACCGCGACCTGCGCCGCTACGGCACCGTGCCCCACGCGGGCTTCGGCCTGGGCTTCGAGCGGCTCATCCAGTACGCCACCGGCATGCCCAACATCCGCGACGTGATTCCCTACCCGCGTACGCCGGGCAACGCGGACTTCTAGCGGCGCGTGCAGTCCGGCGAGCTTCTCCTCGGAGAGGCTCGTCGCCCGACTCCCCAGCCGCTCGCGAGCTTGCGCTGGAAAGCGGCTACTGCCGCCGACGCGAGCGCCCCGCCCGAGCGTGTGTCCTGTGCAAGGCTGCCAGGAGCCGCTTCACCGCTGCGGCGTAGCGCCGCGACGCTGTTCCGGGAAGTCCATCTCGATCAACCGGGCCTCAGTCAGCCGCCCGGCCTCGATGCGCTCCACCTCGACGCGCTCAGAAGTTGGCATCGAACACCACCTCTCCCGTCACTCCGACCTGGTAGGCGGAGACGCGACGTTCGAAGAAGTTCGCCACCTCCTGCACGTCCTGGAGGTCCATGAACGCGAACGGGTTCCGTGCCCCGTACCGCCGGGGCATCCCCAGCGTCGTCAGCCGTTGGTCGGCGCAGAACTCGAGGTAGGTCCGGACGTCGCGCGCGCTCATTCCCGCCACGCCGCCGCCGAGGAGGTCCTCCGCGAACTGGGTCTCGCAGGCGATCGCCTCCTCGAGCATCTGGTGCACCGAGCGGGTGAGGCCGTCGTCGAACAGCGCTGGCTCCTCCCGTCGCACGATGTTGACGACCTCGAAGGCGAACGCCATGTGCGCGCTCTCGTCGCGGAACACCCAGTTCGTCCCCGCCGCCAGTCCGTGCAGCAGCCCGCGCGAGCGCAGGAAGTACACGTAGGCGAAGGCACCGAAGAAGAAGAGTCCCTCGATGCAGGCGGCGAAGCAGATCAGGTTGAGCAGGAACTCTCTCCGCTGCTCGCGCGTCTCCAGCCGATCGAGTCGTTGAACCGAATCCATCCAGCGCATGCAGAACTCGGCCTTCTGGCGGATGGAGGGGATGTTCTCCACCGCGGCGAAGGCCCGGTGCCGCTCCTCGGGATCGGGCACGTAGGTGTCCAGCAGCGTGAGGTAGAACTGCACGTGCAGCGCCTCCTCGTAGAGCTGTCGCGACAGGTACATCCGCGCCTCGGGCGCGTTGAGGTGCCGGTACAGGTTCAGCACCAGGTTGTTCGCGACGATCGAATCGCCGGTGGCGAAGAAGGCGACCAGCCGCTGCACCAGGTGGCGCTCGGCGTCGGTCATCTTGTTCTTGAGGTCTCCGAGGTCGGTGGAGAAGTCCACCTCCTCCACGGTCCAGGTGTTCTTGATCCCGGCGCGGTACATCTCGAAGAACCGTGGGTAGGCCATGGGCCGGAGGGTGAGGCACAGGCCCGGATCGAGCAGACGGGCAGGGCGATGGACGTGGCTCACTGGCAGGCCTCGCAGGACTCCGGGTTCTCGAGCGAGCACGCAACGGCGGAGGCATCCACAGCGGGCGTGGGCGTGGCCGTGGTCTTGGCGATCCCCGTCGCCGGGCGCGACCTCAGGTAGTAGGTCGTCTTCAGCCCCTTCTTCCAGGCGTGGAAGTACATCGACGAGAGCTGACCGATGTTGGGGTTCTCGATGAACAGGTTGAGAGACTGGCTCTGGTCGATGAACGCGCCCCGATCGGCAGCCATGTCGATGAGCGAGCGCATCGGGAGCTCCCATGCAGTGCGGAAGAGCGCGCGCACCGACTCGGTGAGCTCGCCGATTCCCTGGATCGATCCCTCCGCCTGCTTCAGCCGACTGCGCATCGAGGCGTTCCACATCCCCAACGCCTTGAGCTCGGCGACGAGGTAGCGGTTCACCTGGAGGAAGTCGCCGGAGAGGGTCTCGCGCTTGAACAGGTTGGAGACCTGCGGCTCGATGCACTCGTAGCAGCCGGCAATCGACGCGATGGTCGCGGTGGGCGCGATGGCCACCAGCAGCGAGTTCCGCAGTCCGTGCCGGGCGATGTGGGCGCGCAGCAGGTCCCAGCGCTCGCGGTCTTCCGGCTCGATGCCCCATGCATCGAACTGAAGCTCGCTCCGGGCTGCCCGGGTCTCCTCGAACGCGGGGTGCCGTCCCTTCTCGGCCGCCAGATCTGCCGAGGTCGAGAGGGCGTGGAAGTAGATCTCCTCCGAGATCCTGCGGGACAAGGCGCGGGCTTCGGGCGCGTCGAACGGCATCCGGAGCTGGAAGAACACGTCCTGCAGTCCCATCAGCCCCAATCCCACCGGGCGCCACCGGAGGTTCGAGTCGCGCGCAGTGGCGATTGGGTAGAAGTTCAGGTCGATCACCCGATCGAGCTGGCGGACCGCGGTGCGAACGGTGGCCGCGAGCTTCTCGAAGTCGAACCTCACCGAACCGTCTTCGGCGCCCACCGTGTGGCGCGCGAGGTTGATCGACCCGAGGTTGCAGACCGCGGTCTCGCCGGCGGAGGTCACCTCGAGGATCTCGGTGCACAGGTTCGACAGGTGCACGGTGCGTCCCGGCAACGCGGTCTGGTTGCAGGCGCGGTTGGAGGTGTCCTTGAAGGTCATCCAGCCGTTCCCGGTCTGCGCGAGCGTGCGCATCATCCGCCCATAGAGGTCGCGCGCCTTCACCATCTTCACCGCAAGGCCGCGGGCTTCCGCCTCGAGGTAGCGCTGCTCGAAGGCGTCACCGAACAGATCGGGCAGGTCCGGGACCGTCTTCGGATCGAAGAGGCTCCAGGCGGCGTCGGCTTCGACCCGCTTCATGAACAGGTCCGGGATCCAGTTCGCCAGGTTGAGGTTGTGCGTGCGTCGCGCCTCGTCGCCGGTGTTGTCCCGCAGCTCGAGGAACTCCTCCACGTCGGGATGCCACGGCTCGAGGTACACGCAGCACGCGCCCTTCCGCTTCCCACCCTGGTTCACCGCCGCCACCGAGGCGTCGAGCGTCTTCAGCCACGGGACGATGCCGTTGGAGTGCCCGTTGGTGCCGGCGATGAGCGACCCTCTCGAGCGCACCCGGTGGAAGGCGAGCCCGATCCCACCGGAGAACTTCGACAGCTGCGCCACGTCGCTGTACCGCCGGTAGATGTCCTCGAGCTCGTCCTGCGGCGAATCGAGCAGGAAGCAGCTCGAGAGCTGCTCGTGACGGGTGCCCGCGTTGAACAGCGTCGGCGAGCTCGGCAGGTATTCGAGCGAAGAGAAGAGTCGATAGAGCTCGAGCGCCTCGGCGACGCTGGCCGAGAGGGCGCAGGCGATGCGGAGGAAGAACTGTTGCGGCGTCTCGAGGACCCGTCGCGTCTCCGGGTGTTTCAGGAGATAGCGGTCGTAGACCGTCCGGAGACCGAAGTACTCGAACTCGCGATCGCGCTCCGGCTGCAGCGCGTCGTTCAACTTGCGTGCGTTCTCGGCCACGAAGCGGTGGAGCCGGTCGTTGATCATCCCGAGCCGATGGGCGGCGGCCACCGACTGGGAGAAGGCGTGGATCTCCTGGTTGCGGACCTCCTTCTCGACGTAGTTGCCCAGGAGCCTCGCCGCGAGCCTCGCGTACTGTGGCTCTTCGACGATCAGCGAGGCCGCCGTCTGGATCGACAGTTGGTCCAGCTCGCGGGTCGTCGCTCCGTCGTACAGGCCGCTGATCGTCCGGGTCGCCACCCTCACCGCGTCGACCTCGCTCAGGCCGGCACAGCAGCGATCCACGGCGCGGACGATCTTGGTCACGTCCACCGGCTCGGTGTTTCCGTTGCGCTTCCTCACCCGCATCGTCGTCTGCGGGTGGGCGTTGGAAGGCTCCGCCAACGGCGCGACTGCACCGGCGGAGTTCATGAGTCGTGAATGTGAAGTGGTTTCTTCCTGCATCGGCGTTCCCCTCGGTTCCTGCGTCAGTCGAGGAAGGAGGGAGTGCCGCAGGGAACGCGGGGCGCCCGTACGGGACCGCCCGCCTCCCTCGAGGCTCCTGGTCGAAACGATGTCGGTTGTCTCTCCGACGTCGGCGTTGGCAGGTCTTCGGGCTTGCGAGCGCGACGGCTTTCGCCGTCTCCTACTGTCCACCGCTTCCCAGCCCGTTCGGGCCAGTGCATTCAGGTGGAGTTCGTTCTCGCTTACCGCTGCGGGGCAGCCCCGGAGTCACACCGGGTTCCCTTTTCAGCCCCGGCCCGAAGACCGGAGCACCATCGCGGAACGCAACCTATGGGGGTGGTGCGAGGAGCGTCAACCCATATCTGGTGGTCGGCAGCGACTAGCGCCGGTACTCCCAGTGCCAGGGTTCGGAGGGCACCGTGCGCTTGAACCCGTACTTCGACGCGTTCGCGGCGAGCCACTTGTAGGTCTTCGAGGCCGTCGATCCCACCGAGATGTCGACGGCGATGCCGCCCTGGTGGTTGGAGTATCCGGGCTTCGCCGCGAGGTTCCCCCGCCCTTGTAGGTACAGGGCGTAGAGGTTCTTCTGCTGGGCCATCGAGCGAAACCCGCTCACCACGGGCAGTGTCACGCCCGCCGATTTCGCCGCCGCAGACATCTTGTTGAACGCGGCGGCCGCGTCGGAGCGCAGGTACTTCCCGTTCGGGATCGCCTTGAGGGTGATCTTCTTCGCGACCCCGTTCACGTAGCCGGTCACGGTGGTCCCGCCGCTCGAGCTCGAAGTGGTCGCCGAGGCGCCCTGGACGCCCAGCTTCGCCCACGTCTTCGGTCCCACCACGCCGTCCGCGGCAAGTCCCTTCGATCGCTGGAAGGCCTTCACCGCGGCCAGGGTCTTCGGTCCGAAATCTCCATCAGCGGCCCCGGGATTGAACCCCGCCGCGCTGAGCTTCTTCTGCAGGCTGACGACCGCGGATCCCCTCGAGCCCTGCCTCAAAGTAGGCTGGCTGCTCTGCGCGCTCTTCGTCGGGGCGGTCACCGTCGAAACTCTGGACATCGTCGTATCTCCCTTGCGGGACGGCCCCCTCTTTCTCCGTCGCGCGGAATGGAGAGATTTTCGCGCACGGTGAAGACAAGTTTCTGTCGGTGAATGTGGTTGTAATCGAGCTTGTCAATCAGACACGGGATGGCGCCTGCGCGCGCAACTGCGATGAGGCCCTGATTTCGCGGGGATCGCACGATGGGCTGTCCTTCGAAGAGACAGTCGAACTCCATCAGGTCGCTGCGATTTCTTCGCGCTTCGCTCGGAGCCTGTCCTGACCGGGCCACGGTCAAATGCGGCTCCACCGGTCTGCTTCAGGTAGCAGTTCCCCGCTGTTCCCCCTCGTGCCGCCCGTCGTGAATTGAGCGCCCGATTCTAGAGGCCCGGCGCCGGAGCAGAGTTCGCGGATCTGATCAGATTCAGCCCGGGCTTTTCCACGCCTCCACTCCGGCGCACGGGATGGAGAACTTGAAGGCCACCTTCTCCAGCCCGTGTCGCTCGTAGAAGCGGTGCGCATCCACGCGGGTGGTGCCCGAGTCGAGCTCCAGGTAGCGGCACTCCTGCGCCTCCGCCTCCCGTTGCAGCCAGTCGAGCAGCGCCCGTCCGTGGCCGCGCGAGCGGCTCGCCGCATCGGTCACCAGGTCGTCCACGTAGAGGATGCGGCCGGTGGAGAACATCTCCATGAAGCGGTAGCCCGCCACCGCACGCACCACGCCGTCCTCCGCGAGGACGCACAGACGGAAGCCCTCCGCCTGCATGCGCCGCAGCTGGGGGAGGAACACTTCCGGGGTGAGCTGCGGGCGCAGCTGGGAGAGCACGGGCAGGCAGGCGAGGCACTCCTCATCGCTCTCCGGGTGAGAGATGACCACGCCTTCTGCTGTCGCCGCTGCTGTGCCCATGCGTTCCTCCTCCACCCGCGCATTCTTGTGATTCCATACGGCGCAACGCGCGCGCCGTACTGGGATCCAGGCGAGTCGCTCAGCTCCGAGTGCGTCGCCGCAGCAGTACCATGCCGAAGAGGAAGCTGAAGCTCAGCATCATCCCGGTGGCGTTGTCCCCGAAGCACCCGTAGTTCGTGCGCTCCAGGCAGACCGCCGCCTGGCCCGGTGCGTCGATGGAGCATGCACCCGAGGAGCACGCGTCGGAGATGCCGTACCCGGTGAGCACTCCAAAGTCCTGACCCACCTGGCAGTAGCCCTCGACGAGCTCACCCGGAGCGAGCTTCGGGCGGCACTCCGACTGCGCCCCGGGCGACGCCACACACTGGGGCGAGGCGTATTGGCAGCGCTCCTCCTGTGCGCACTGAGACTCGGACAGGCCGCCACAGCTCGCCAGGTTCACGCAGGTCCGACGAGCGCTGTACTCGCAGGTAGAGAGGGCGTTGCACGCGCTCTCCGACTGCATCGAGCCGCAGGCGGACACGCATCGGCCGGCCGCCGAATCGTAGCTACACGCGGACGCACCGGCGCAGGCCGTGGGGTCACCGTCGTGCGCGGCGCAGGCGTTTCCGCAGGCGGTTCCGTTCCAATGACAGCCCGCGGTCGTACAGGTTGCCTCGTCCGTCTGGACCTCGCACGAAACCCGGTCCTGACACGTGGAGGCATCCTGCACGGCACAATCGTCGGGGTAGGAACCGCAGGTGTTCGGGTCGAGAACCTCGCACTGCACGAACGCGAAGCAGCCCTCCGTGGCGTTCCAATCGCAGGAGGGATTCGCCTCACAGGCCGTGCTCGCGGAGATGCCGCCGCAGACGTCGTCCGGGCTCAGACAGTATTGACCTTCACCGCATTCGGCGGAGAGGGCGCAGTCGACGGTCGCGCGAGGGCGGCAGATCGGCGGTACGTCCTCGTCTCCGGTGTTGAAGCAGATCTCACCATTGGCGCAGTCGAGGTCCGACGCACACTCGCGGGTGCACACGCCTTCGTTGCACACCAGCGCTTCGAGACACTGCGGGGCGGTGCTCCCGGACTCGTCACACGACTGGCCGACGTCGGCGCGCGGCAGGCAGGTGAACGTCCCCGAGTCGCAGTACCGGCCGGCTGCACAGTGGCCAGCGCCCGCGCACGGGCCGCTCTCCGGCAGAACGGCACACTGCCCGTGGGCCAGCTCGCAGGTCCACTCGCCCGCATCCATCTGGACGGCGCACGTCGGCGTGGCCGCGCACGTGGCCTGATCCGTAATGGCGGAGCAGCTCACGGTGTCGATGCAGGTGAGCCCCTGCCCGCAGACGCTCTCCACCGTGACCAGGCAGGCCTCGCCTTCACCCACCGTCGTGCATACGCCCTGGGTGCAGCCGAGATCATGGGCGCAGTCGTTCCAGGTCGAGCACGCGGCGCCCTCGCCTCCGAGGAGCTGACACGTCTGCTGTCCGGTCGCATCCGGCCGACAGGTGATGCATTGACCCCCGAAGCCCTCACATTCCTCGGTGAACGAACAGGCCTCACCGAGCTTCTTGACTGGGACCTCTTCGCAGGAACCGGAATCGGTCCCGCAGAGGCCCGAGGCGCACTCGGCGTCATCGCCGCACACCGCTCCTGCAGCGCGTTCGGCTTCGCAGGTTCCCTCCGCGGTGCAGAACAACCCGTCGGCGCAGAGATAGAAGCCTTCCGCGATGCAGGGCTGGCCAACGGTGGCGTACGGTGCGCAGCTCCGGCTCCCCGCGACCGACGGTTCGAGCGTGAAGCAGCCGAGATTGGGACCGCACTCCCAATCGTCTTCGCACGCTGAGCCCTCTGCGACCGTGCCCTGGAAGAACGTCTTGCAGTCGCCGTCGCGCACTGCCGCCCAATCCGCGCTCGTGAGCAGCTCGAGACCGGAGTGCTTCGCGCGGAGCTCGCGCGAGGTCGCGATGCAGCTGCGCGCCTTGCCCCAATCGATCTCGATCTTTCCGGCAGCGTGGGCCGCGACCAGTCGGTCCGCCCAGCGGCGGACGGCCGTCCCGGGCCGACAGGACTCCGCCAGCGCTCCAGCCGGCAGGTCCAGTGCGCTGGGGACGTGGCCCTGGACGCAGAGATTGCCTTCGTTGGAAGAAGCGCTCGCGTGAAGCGTGCAGAGCTCTTCGACAGAGAGCGGCTGCGGTTCGGGCTCGACGATGCCGGCATCCGGCGGGTTCTCCGGGGCAGGTTCGACCTGGGGACATCCGGAGAGACACGCCGTCATCAGGACGGCACCTGCAATCGATATCCAACGCATGACGCACTCCCGCCCGGTCGTCGCGCGATCCGCGATGCAAACGGCCTGGCCGCCACACCGGGTTGGTTGAGACCGGAGTAAGAAAAGGGGCGGCAGAGTGCTACAGCTTCGTGAACATCGCAAACTCGCTCACGGTTCCTGGAAGGCGAAGAGAATACCCGCCTCCACACCCAGCGCCGTCGTCGTCGGGTCCAATCCCGCCGAGAGGTTCTGCGGCTGCAGCACGTGGCGCGAGCGGAAGGCGAATCCCTCGACGACGAGACTGCCTCCGGGGATGACCTCGTACGTGTACCCGAGTCGGCCTCCCGCGTTGCTTCGCATCCCCGGCCCGGTTCCGGCGAGCACCGGGGTTTCAAGTCCGCCGGAAGGGGCTGGCGAGTACCGATAGGATGGCAGTGGCGTCGCAGCGCCCACCACCTGCTGGGTTCCGACCATCGCGAGCACGGCGTGCTTCTCCGTGAATGCGTGTCGGACTGACAGGAAACCGCCTGCCTCCCGGATGTTTCCCTCGACCGCGCCATGGGACAGGGTCAGCAGCCCGAGGTTCGCCCCATTCTGGCCGGCGTTGAGCTCGAGGCGGATGTTGGTGGTGTCGCCGGGCAGCAGCTCGGCGAAGAACGCAAAGGCGTACGCCGGCGCGCGCTGGGCTTGCGGAGTGCCTCGACCGAACAGCAGGCTCGTGGCGATCGCGGAGACACCGACCCTGTTCCTGCCCGACCTGTACCCGGCCCGGACGGACAACGTGGGCGGCACTGCGAGCTCCGCCAGCGAATCCTTCGCAGCGTTGTTGGGGAAGGGGAAGCCGAGGGCCGCGCCGGCTTCGACATCACCCGAGTCATACAGGTATTGTATCTGCTGACGCATGAAGCCGCTGTTTCCCGACTGGAACAGCGCGCCGACCAGGTTGATCCCATGCGGATTCATGGGCGCGTGGAGATCCCAGTCCTGCCCCAGCGCCAGCGTGTGTCGGGACGTGACCTTCCAGTAGGCACGGGCGATCCGCAGTCTCGGCATGCTCGCGACGGTCGGCGTTGCTTTGGAGGTGTCGACGAAGTCGATCTCCACCTGTGCGGACAACGGACCCTGTTCCTTCACCCGAAGGCCCAGGCGCGTCTGCGCCACCTGGAACGTGTAACGCGGAGATGCGGGGGAGTCGGCGAGCACCGGGTTCCCCGCCGCAGTGATCGCGACCGCGTTGGGCTGCCCGAACGATTCGACGGCATCGCTCGAGAGCACGACTCGCGCGTCCAGCGTTCCGTAGATCCGGACGAGCGGCGCTTCCTCAGTCTGGGCTCGGGCGTTCGCGTTGCAAAGCGCAGCCGGGATGGCGGCGATCAGGGCCATGTTCCGTGCGGCCCGTCGAATGCGACCCCTGAACTCCTTCAGCCGATCGAACCGGAGCGCGGCGCCCATGAGCGGAGGCTCTGTCTCATCGCCACCTCTCGCCACCGCATCCAGGCGGGATCTGCGCCGGAAGTACCGTCCAATACAGGTCGCGCGCGTTCTCCTGTTCAGGAACGGGAAAACGGGCGCGACCTGCACGCCCGGCATCTTCAGGTCCTCGCCGAGCACCTCGTGGAATGCGAAGCGCTCCACGGGCGCGGGATGAGGGCTGATGGCCGTGTCCACGTCCCGACGCGAGCGCCGCGCATGGGTTCCGCATTGGCAGGCACCGACTTAACTCAGTGCGCCTATGCACCGGACTCTGTTCGTGCTCGCAGCGGTCACCTGGGCCGGATGCACGACCGTCCGCGCCCCAACTGGGACGGTGGTGTTCCAGGGCATGTGCGATGCGTCTGGAGCGGTGGTCCTCGACGACGGCCGCTTCGCGGTCGCGGACGATGAGGAGAACCTTCTGCGCATCTACGACAGCCGCCGGGGCGGTCCCCCCGTGCGCACCGTGGATCTCTCGGACTCGCTCGAGCTCCAGCGAGGGAAGAGGAAGTACCCGGAGATCGACATCGAGGCCGCCACCCAGCTCGGGTCGCTGTCCTTCTGGCTGATCTCGCACGGGAGGCGGAGCTCGGGGAAGCGCGACGAAAGCCGGTTCCGGTTCTTTGCCACCGAGATTCGCGGTGACGGCGCGGAGGTCAGGGTCGTCGGCAAGCCCTCCAGCCGCTTGCTCGAGGATCTCCTCGCAGCACCTCAGCTCGCGCCCTACGCGCTCGCCGCCGCCAGCCAACTGCCTCCGAAAGAGCCGGGCGGCCTGAACATCGAAGGCATGACCGCGATGGAGGACGGTCGGTCCGTGCTGATCGGGTTCCGCAACCCGGTCCCCGAGGGAAAGGCGTTGCTCGTTCCGCTGCTCAATCCCGCCGAGGTCGTTCAGGGCGCCCCCGCACGCTTCGGCGAAGTGCGTCGGTTCGACCTCGGTGGTCGCGGCATCCGGGCGCTCTCGTGGTGGCGAGGGCGCTACCTGCTGATCGGTGGCGGAGTGGACGGCACCGGGACGTCGCAGCTGTTCGAGTGGAGGTCGGACCAGGACCAACCTTCGCGAGTCCACAGCGTCGATTTCACCGGGTTCAACCCGGAGGGGTTCGTGTCCCCGGAAGAGAGCGAGGACCTCCTCGTGCTCAGCGACGACGGCTCCGTCCGGGTCGATGGAACCGAGTGCAAGCGACAGAAGGACCCTGCCCGAAAAGCATTTCGCGGACTCTGGATCCGCCTGCCTGCTCCGTCGAGGTCGAAATAGGATACGAATTCTGTTCCCGGAGGATTCCCCGAAGGAAGGACAACCGCATGGCACGCTCCTCCGCACCGCTCCTGTTCCTGGCCTTCGGCGTGTGGTTCCTCGGTACCGGATGCACCGCGGCCCACGTGGCCCAGGGTGGGTGGACCGTCACGCAGTCGCGCAACTTCCGCGTCGTGAGCAACATGGGGGACACAGAGAGTGCGGAACTGGTGCGCGAGCTCGAGAAGTTCCGTGAAGTGGTCGTGAGCCTCACGGAAGGGGCGACGGGCGACACGGGCGCGCCGCTCACGGTGTACGCCTTCAACGATAGGTGGAGCTTCGAGACCTTCGCCCCCGAGCGGTACGTCGGCGGCTACTTCAGCCAGAAGCTCGACGGACGCTACGCCGCGCTGGACGCCTCCGCGCACTTCGGCAGGCTGACGCTCTACCACGAGTACGTGCACGCGGTGCTCGCCAGCAGCGGCACCGTGTACCCCGGGTGGTACAGCGAGGGGCTGGCGGAGTTCCTCCAGATGGTGCGCATCCACCCGGACGCGGTGGAGTTGGGATACCCCACGCCGCGCAATGCCCTGCTACAGCTGGCCCGGCCGCACGAGTCCTTCCAGCAAACGGGCAGCTACCTGAAGCGGCGCATGACGGAAGTCGAGGAGGATGACCTGTTCTACGCGCGGGCGTGGGCCATGGTGGACTACCTCACGCTCGGCCACCTGACACGCGCCGGGGGCGTGGACCGGCGCGAGGCGCTCACGCGCTTCTTGATGGGCTGGAGCGGCGATGAAGGCGACGCGGCCTACCAGGCGGCCTTCGGGATGACGGAGGCGCAGCTGGTCGAGGAGGCCGAGGCCTTTGTGGGCCGGCAGGATTTCCCCCTCGTCCGCATTCCGCTGCAGAAGGGCGCCCGGCTTGAGATTTTGAAGTCCCGCTCGCTGCCCACCGCGGACGCCGCGCTGGAGCTGGGCCACGTGTTGCGCGACAACGAGAAGTGCGAGCAGGCGGAGACGCTCTACGCGCTCGTGCTGCAGACGGACGCCAGCCACCTGGAGGCGCTCGTCGGCCGCGCCAGCTGCCTGTCCCAGCGCGGCGAGAATGCGGCTGCCGAGCAGCTCTTCTCGCAGCTGGAGGCGCGCGCCGCCGGACACCCCCGCCTGGCGGCGCAGCGCACGAGGCACCTCTACCG
>JBAWAM010000819.1:0-1664 GCA_049589315.1 Myxococcaceae bacterium | reverse complement strand
CAACGGAGCACTCATGTCGAAGCCATCGGACGCGGAGAAGGTGGCCCTCTCCAAGGAGCAGGTCCCGCGGGACGAGAAGCCCACGCCGCGCATTCCCAGGGAGCTCATTGACCGGTTGTTTTCGGTCGCTGGCGGTCCTCAAGGCCTGACTGGGCCGGAAGGGCTGCTCAAGCAACTCACGTCGGCGCTGGTGAACCGCGCTCTCGAAGCAGAGATGTCGGATCATCTCGGTTACGAGAACGGCGAAGAGGCGCCTGACGACCAGCCCAATCGCCGCAACGGGCGCCGCATCAAGAAGGTTCGTACCGACCGGGGCCACATCGACGTCGAGGTACCGCGTGACCGCGACGGGTCGTTCGAACCGAAGCTCATTGCAAAGCACCAGCGCTCGTTCGACGGCTTCGACGACAAGATTCTCTCGATGTACGCGCGGGGAATGAGCACGCGCGACATCGAGCGACACCTGCTTGAGCTCTACGGCGTCAACGTCAGTCCTGACCTGGTTAGCCGGGTGACCGATGCCGTCGTTGACGAACTCAAGGAGTGGCAATCACGCCCTCTCGATGCGGTCTACCCCATCGTCTACATCGACGCGCTCGTGGTGAAGATCCGCGACCAGGGGAAGGTGGAGAACAAAGCCGTCCACATCGTCGTTGGAGTCGACCTCGACGGTCACCGGGACGTGCTCGGGCTGTGGGTAGAGCGCACTGAGGGCGCGAGGTTCTGGTCCTCGGTGCTCACGGACCTGAAGCACCGCGGAGTGGACGACATCCTCATCCTCTGCGCCGATGGGCTCACCGGACTGCCCGCCGCGGTGGAAGCGAACTTCCCGAAGACCATCTTCCAGACGTGCATCGTTCACCTCATTCGGGCGAGCACGCGCTACGTCTCGTACAAGGACCTCCGGCCCCTGTGTCAGGACCTGCGGTCCGTGTACACGGCCAGCAATGCAGAACAGGCCGCAGCGGCCCTCGATGCGGTCGAAGAGAAGTGGGGCAAGCAATACCCCCACGCGATGAAGGCGTGGCGCACCCGCTTCGCTGAATGGAGTCCCTTCCTCGCGTTTCCGCTCGAGCTGAGGCACGCCGTCTACACGACGAACACCATCGAGGCGCTGAACCGCATTCTGCGCAAGACGCTGAAGACGCGCGGTCCGCTCCCGACGGACGACGCCGCTCTCAAGCTTCTGTTCCTCGCCATCAGGAACGCCAAGGAGACCTGGGGACGGGGACACCGCGATTGGCTGACCGCCCGAAGGCAGCTCGCCGTGCACTTCGAGGACCGTCTGCTGGCATAGGCCGAAGTGCCCGAATTCGAGAGAGGGGCGCGATCATCGTGCGACAGAGGCTCTGGCTGGCCCTACGCGCGGCGATCTCGCCCCGGCGGCCCCCGTTCCGGAGCGGCCCATTCTGCATAGCCGTGCGCGGCTCGGGAGCTCGTTGACGGCTGCCCAGTACTCGGTCAAGGTCGGTCCGCCGCTCGCAGCGGCATCAACCCGCTGCTTGAGCCGTACACCGAAATTCCGACACCCTCTCTGGCCGCGCTCCCCGAGCGGAGCGCGCTCGAAAGAAGGACCGCACCCGTCGAGCATCTAGTGCTGCCGCTCATCACGGCGTGAAATCGATCAGACAAGCACCGCAAGCGCGATCGAAAGAAGCCACAGT
>JBAWAM010000818.1:0-1697 GCA_049589315.1 Myxococcaceae bacterium | reverse complement strand
TCCTGGCCCGGTCATGTGCGCGAGCTCGAGGGCGTCGTGATCTCGGTGGTGGAGCGCGCGGTGGCGAGGGCGCGGTTGAAGGAGCGGCGGTCTGCGATGGAGCTGCCTCTGAACACGACTCGGTTCGATCTCTCCGAGATCATGAGGGCGGTGCAGGAAGCGAACGCACGCGCCCCCGAGGCGACTGGGCCGATCGAGATCAGCGGCGAGATGCTGAAGGAGCACGTCGAGCAGCACGCGTATGGATTGGATGGCGACGATGCGCCGGTGCCGGCCGAGGTGGTCCGAACCACGACCAGCGAGCGCATCGCGTCGAGCCGAAAACGACCCCTCGACTACAGCCGGGATGAGTTCGCGGCGGCGTTGAAGCGGAACGGCCACGTGCTGGTGCGGACCGCCGAAGAGCTCGGCATGTCCGTGAACACGCTGAAGGCGCATTTGAGAAAGCACGGACTTCTCAGGCCGGGGTGACCCACGTTCGCACGTAAAGTGCCGCCATGGCACATTGGGCAGGCATGCCGTCCCTGCTACTGCCCGGCCACACGAGCGAACCTGGACCGGAGCCACTTCCGACCCCGCCGCCGAACTTCGTGCTCAACGCGGTATTCGCGCTGCGCCGTCTGCTGCTCCGCCTGGCAGACCTGGTGGTTCCGGCCCACCTCGCGATGTTCGAGCAGTCGACCGGCATCGCGCGGACGCACACGCTTGGAGCGGTGGCACGTCACCGGCTGGTGGACCACCTCGGCGACGAGGCGCTGACGTCCGAGGAGCTCGCCCGCCGCGCGCATGTAGATCCAGACGCCACGCACCGGGTCATGCGCGCGCTCGTCGGCGTCGGCATCTTCTCGATGGACGCGGATGGGCGCTTCAGGAACAACCGCCTCTCTCGCGCGCTCGCGACCGGCACACTCGAGCGCGGACGCGACTGGGTCGAGTACTACTCCTCGGCGTCGCACGCGCTCGCCTGGGCGGATTTCGCCCGCACGCTACAGACAGGAAGCAGCGCGTTCGATCGCGTTCACGGGATGACCACCTGGGAGTGGTTCGAGCGCAACCCGGACGAACGGGAGACGTTCGCGCACGCGATGATGGGGCTCACTGTGAATCAGGCGCCGCTCGTCGCCGCGCGCTACCCGTTCGAAGAGGTCGAGACGGTCTGCGATCTGGGCGGAGGCCGAGGGACGCTCCTCTCCGAGCTCCTCGTCCGCCATCCACACCTCCGAGGGACGTTGGTGGACGCGGAGGGCGTGCTCGAGTCGGCGCGGTCGCTCCTCGAGCGCAGAGGCGTGGCGTCCCGCGTGGCCTTCGTCCCCTGCAACTTCTTCGAGGACCCGATCCCGCCCGGCGCTGATCTCTACATCCTCAAGAACGTCCTCCACGACTGGGACGATGCACGTTGTGAGCACATTCTCCGCAACTGCCGTCGAGGCATGCCGTCGGGGACGCGCCTCGTGATCGTCGAGTCGCTGGTCGAGCGCCATGACACGGTGGGAATCGGCCCGCTCTCCGACGTGCAGATGATGGTGTCGTGTTCGGATGGTCGCGAGCGGAGCCGCGAGGAGCTCGAGGGGCTTCTGACGCGCACAGGGTTCACGCCGTCGCGCTTGTTCGAATCGCCGATCATTTCAATCATTGAGGGGATCGCCTCGGAGGACGCGAGCTCACGAGCGCCCGATGCAGTCCCCCTGCGAAAGGCC
>JBAWAM010000817.1:0-1644 GCA_049589315.1 Myxococcaceae bacterium | reverse complement strand
GCTGCACCTCGCGCAGGACCCGGCCGGGGTGCTCCTCGGGGCCGATGGCGTGGTGGTGAGCCCGGGCGTGCCGCTCGTGCTTCCGGAGCTCGTGGCGGCGCGCGCGGCGGGCGTGCCGATCATGGGCGAGGTGGAGCTGGCGTCCCGGTTCATCCGCGGCCGCTTCGTCGGGATCACCGGCACCAATGGAAAGAGCACCACCACCGCGCTGTGCGGCGCCCTGTTCCAGGCGGCCGGGGTGCGCACGTTCGTCGGCGGGAACCTGGGGCTTCCCCTCTCCGAGGCGGCGCTCGCCCCGGAGCCGTTCGACGTGCACGTCGTGGAGCTCTCCTCGTTTCAGCTCGAGGGGACGGAGTCGATGCGGGTGAACGCCGCGGCGATCCTCAACCTCCAGCCGGACCACATCGACCGCTACGTCGACATGGCCGCGTACGGGGCGGCGAAGGCGCGCATCTTCCGGAGCCAGGACCTCCTCCCCGGCGCGGGCGACTTCGCGGTGATCAACGCGGACGACGCCGAGGTGTTGAGCCTGAGCCGAACGGCGAAGGTCCCGGTGTACGGCTTCACCCTCCACCCGGAGAAGGTGCCCGAAGGGACGTTCACCGGACTTGCGCGTCGTTCTGAAGCCGGCTTCTGCCTGGAGCTGCCGGAGCGCGCGCCGGAGACCTACCGGGTCCAGAACCGGGCGCTGCGCGGCCGTCACAACATCCAGAACGCGATGGCCGCCGCCCTGCTGGCGCGGCTGAGCGACGTCCCGCCGGAGGCGATCCAGCGCGGGCTCGACGGGTTCCCCGGCCTCCCTCACCGGATCGAATCGGTGGAGACGGTGGGCGGGGTCGAGTGGGTGAACGACTCGAAGGCGACCAACGTCGACTCGTCGCTGGTGGCGCTCGACGCGTTCCCCGGAAACCTCTGGCTCATCCTGGGCGGGAAGGGGAAGGGCGCGCCGTACACGCCGATGGTCGAAGCCTCGCGCAGGAAGGTGAAGGGCGTGCTCACCATCGGCCAGGACGCGCCGACGATCGAGGCAGCCTATGCCGGAGCGGTCCCGGTGACCCCGTGCGGAACGCTCGAGGCGGCGGTGGCGAAGGCCCGCGAGCTGGCCGTTCCGGGCGACGTCGTCCTGCTGTCGCCGGCCTGCGCGTCGTACGACCAGTTCCGCAACTTCGAGCACCGGGGCGACACGTTCACGTCGCTGGTGAGGGGGCTTTCACGATGAAGGGTTCGCCGCAGGCGCAGCTGCGCTTCGATCCGATCCTGTTGATCGCGGTGATGTCGCTCGTGGGGATCGGGCTGGTGATGGTCTATTCGTCCAGCGCGATCCTCGCCCACGACAAGCTGGACGACCCGTTCTACTTCCTCAAGCGCCAGTCGGTGGCGGCGGGCCTGGGGCTGGTGGCGATGGCCACCGCGATGAGCCTGGGTTACCGGCGGTTGGCGCGGCTGGCGTACCCGATCCTGGTGGTGGCGACGGGGCTTGCGATCCTCGTGTTGGTCCCCGGCGTCGGCACCTCAGCGGGCGGCGCGCAGCGCTGGATCCGCCTGCCCGGGTTCTCCCTGCAGCCGGCGGAGTTGCTCAAGTTCGCGTGGATCACCTACCTCGCGTACTCCCTGGCGAAGAAGCGGGAGAAGGTGGCCTCGTTC
>JBAWAM010000816.1:0-8234 GCA_049589315.1 Myxococcaceae bacterium | reverse complement strand
TTGATGTGGGCGGGGCGTTACCGGTCCAACTCCTTCCTCGTGGGCGTCGATCCCGGGAGTGAGGACTCCCTGTTCAAGCTGCTCGGTCCGACTTCGGGATCCCTCGAAGGGCTGTCGCAGCCTCGTTCCGTCGCCGTGTCCAGCCGCGTGGCGGAGCGGCTGCGCGTGGGATTGGGTGACGTCATCACGTTCTTTGTGACGACGACGGGCGGTCAGCGGAACTCGCTCGACGGCAGGGTGGTGGCGATCACCCGGAGCGTGGGCCTGCTCGGTGATTCGGCCGGCGTGGTCGCCAGCAACGCCTTCATGCGTGAGCTGTACGCATATCGCCCGGACGCCGCGGGGGCGCTTCAGCTTTCCTGTGTCTCGACCCCGGCCGAGCCACTGGCGGACTCCCTCCGCGCACGCCTGCGGGACCGGGGATACACGGTCCTGCCCTCCGAACGGTTGGCCTGGGCAGACAAGATGGTGCCCATGCTCCGAGAGGGCTGGAAGGGGCAGAGGCTCGACGTCAGCACCTGGGAGGATGAAGCGTCCTTCCTGGAGTTCGTCAGGTCGGGGCTGAGCGCCCTCACCGGACTTCTGCAGTTCGTGATCCTCGCGATCACCCTGGGAGGCCTGTTCGTCTCCATGAGCATCGCGGTCCGCGAGCGCACCCGTGAGATCGGCACGATGCGGGCGATCGGGCTGGGCCGGGGGGCCGTGCTCGCCAGCATCACCCTGGAGGGCCTGTTGACCGGCGCCGTCGCCGGCGCGCTGGGCGCTGGTGTGGCGGTCCTTGCCTGCCTCGGGTTGGACGGCCGGATTGCCCTGGGCGAGGTGATCCAGACGCTCCTCTTGATGCCTGAGCTCGGGCTGGAGCTCGTACCGGGACGCGTCCTCGGCGCGGTGGCGCTCGTGACCGTCGGCGCTGCCGCAGGTACCCTCATTCCCGCTGTGCGCGCCGCATTTCTCTCCCCCCGTTCGGCGATGGAGTCCGTGCAATGACCTTCTCGCGAAGTTTCAGTCTGCTGGCGGCGACGCTGCTCACGGCCGTTCCCGCTGCAGCAGCGGACGACCCGCAGGAGATTCTGCGCAAGATCGACGCACAGTTGAGCTTCGCCAGCGACTACAAGTCGGTGGCGAAGGTGCGGGAGCGCCGCGCGGACGGGACCGAGCAGGCGCTCGAGCTGGTGATCTACCGCCGGGACAGGACCTCCGACCTGCTGTTCCTGGTGAAGCGTCCTTCCAGCATGGCCGGATCCGGCTTCCTGCGGATCGGCGAGAACCTCTGGGAGTACTCCGTCGTCGCCGGCCAGTGGGAGCGACGCACGCGGCGCGCCGACATCGTTGGCACGCTCCTGTGCGAATCCGACTTCGATCGCTCCCGCCTGTCGGTCGACTACGACGGCGTCGAAGAGAAGCCGGAGGTCATCAAGGGCGAGACCTATCGGAAGTTCCTGTTGAAGGCGAAGCCCGGTGTCGAGCTGACCTTCGACTCGCTGCGGATCTGGGTCGACAAGGACCTGAAGATCGTGAAGCGGATCGGCTACGCGCCGTCGGGCAAGCCGCTGCGGACCGACATCATCCGCAGCTACCAGAAAGTCCGCGACCCGATCTCCGGACGGGAGGTCCTCCACATGAGGGACGTCATCGAGCGGCAGGAGGAGCAGGGCGTGACCAACTCCCTGCGCTACGACGACATCGTGTTGTCCCCCCTGCCCGAGAACCTGTTCACCAAGACGTGGTTCGAGGGGCAGCTCTCCCGTTGAAGCGCGCGATGGAGACACGTCCTGTCGTCGAGGCGCGCAACCTGGTGAAGCGCTACCAGGACACCGTGGCCGTGAACGGCATCGACATGGTCCTGGAGCCGGGGCGCTGCTACGGAATCCTGGGGCCGAACGGCGCAGGGAAGACGACGACGGTGGAGATGTTGGTCGGCCTCACACCGCGCACCTCCGGAGAGCTCTCCGTCCTGGGCGGAACCTGGGAGAAGGACGCCGTCCGCTTGCGGAAGCGCGTGGCCGTCCAGCTGCAGGAGACGCGGATGCTGGATCGGATCACCGTCCGCGAGACCCTCGCGTTCTTCTACAGCTTCTCGGAGAACCCACTCCCGATCGATCACGTGCTGGAGCTGGTGAAGCTCACGTCCAAACGCAATGCGTTCACGATGAACCTCTCCGGCGGACAGCGGCAGCGCCTGGCCCTGGCCACCGTGCTGATCGGTGCGCCGGAGCTGATCCTGCTGGACGAGCCCACCGCGGGCCTGGACCCGAACTCACGCATGGACGTCTGGGACGTGGTGAGCGACCTCAAGCGGAACCAGCGCACCCTCCTGCTGACCACCCACTACATGGAGGAGGCGGAGAGGCTCTGTGATTGGATCTTCATGTTCGACGCAGGGAAGATCATCGCTCAGGGGACACCGTCAGACCTCGTGAGTCGGTACGGCGGTGGGAGCACGATCGAGCTGCAGACGGAGCCAATGCTTCCGTCGGATCAGCTCAGGTCGTTGCCCGGCGTCGTCTCGGTCGCGCAGACCGCGTCCAGCGTGCGGATCGCGGTGCGCAGCCTCCAGGAGAGCCTCTCTCCGATCATCGCGCTCGCCCACGCACGAGGCGTCACGTTGAAGAAGGTCACGACCTCCGAGCCAGACCTGAACGATGCCTTCCTTGCGTTGACCCGCCGGGACACAGCGGAGCTCCCGGACCTCCGGACGTCGGCGGCATGAGCGTTCCCGCGTCGTTGAGAGAGATCTGGCAGTGTTTCCTGATTCGCCTGCGCCTGACCCTGCGCGAGCCGGGCGGCATCGCGTTCGGGTTCGTCCTACCCGTCATCATCTCCATCGTGCTCGCGCTCGCGACGAGCTCGGGTGACGCGACGGTGAGGATTGGCCTGGTGGGTGAGGAAGCCCTGGCCCGGGAGCTCCAGGCGGCCGATCCCTCCCTCGAGGTTCAGCTCGCCTCCTCGCGTGAGCAGGGTGAGCGGGACGTTCAGCGCGGCCGGTTCGATGCGCTCCTCATCCAGGGCGCTCCCCCGGAGTTGGTGGTGGCCGAGGGGAGGTCGGAGGCGAAGCTGGCCACCCTCCTCACCACCGTCGCGCTGGAGCGGGTGAGCGGGAGCCGACCGCCGGGAGAGCCGACCCTCCGCGCGATGAACGCGGTCGGCAGTCGATACATCGACTTCTTCATCCCGGGACTGCTCGCCTTCGGGATGATGAACAGCGCCGTCTACGGCAACGCCAACATCCTGGTCCTGATGCGCATGAACGGTCTGCTGCGGCGGCTGCGGGCGACGCCTCTGCGGCGCTCCAGCCTGTTGCTCGGCCTCGTGCTGGGACATTTCCTCCAGACGCTTGGGGAGACGGCCGTCCTGCTGGGCGTCGCCTGGTGGTTGTTCGGCGTTCAGTGCGTAGGGAGCCTTCCACTCTTCCTGGGCTGCACCCTGGCGGCGGCGTTCTGCTTCGTCAGCATCGGGCTGATGATCGCGAGCCGGGCACCCAACTTCGAGACGTCGGGGGGGATTGCACAGCTCGTCCTCCTTCCCGTCATGCTGCTCTCGGGCGTCTTCTTCTCTGCGGATCGATTCCCCGAAGCCCTGCAGCCGGTCCTGAAGCTGCTGCCCACGCGCGCAGCGCTCGATGCGATGCGCCTGGTCTTCAACGAGGGCGCAGAGCTGGCCGCGCTCGCACTGCCAGGGGCGATCATGCTGGGCTGGAGCGCGCTCACCTTCGCGCTCGCGGTTCGCTTCTTCAAGTGGGACTGAACCGGGCGGAGGCGCCGCGCTTCAGCGCTCCGCCGCCTCGAGCGCTTCCAGCAGGATCGGACCGAGGTCGTTGACGTCCGGTGGTCGGATGGCGGTGAAGTGGGTCCCCGGGAACGGGACGATCCTCATCTGCTCTCGAGGGATGTATTTGCCCCACCCCAGCGTCGGGTCTCCCAGGGCGGCGGTCGCCTCAGATGCGAACAGGAGAATCGGCGCGCGCACGTCCGTCGGGACGCTCCACCTTCTGGCCTCGGGCACCAGGACCTCGCCGAGGACATGCCAGGTCCGGGCGATGTCCGAGCCCTGCACGTGCGGTGCGAGTGTCCCAAGCTCACGCCCGCGCGCCGCGATGAGCTCCCACCGCTCGGGAACGCTGGCCGCGTCCAACTGAGCGCGGAAGGCGTCGTCGAGCACCGCGAACTCCGCCGCCATCTCGTACCAGGGATTCTCCTGGTCAGGCCCCGACAGCTTGCGGACCTGTTCGTCGGTGTAGGTGTCGAAGAACGCGAGCAGTGAGACGCGCTGTCCGGCAGCCTCCAGCGCCTTCGCCACGCCCAGGGCGGGGTAGGCTCCGTACGAGTACGTCACGATCCGGTAGGGGCCCTCCGGCTGTACTTCTCGGAGGTCCCGGACGTACGCCTCGATCCGTTCGTCGAGGCTGGCGAAGGTCCGGCTCGTCAGGGTTTCGGGCGCCTGAACCGCGAAGCAGCGGTACCGGCTCCCGACGATCTCGGCGAGGAAGCGATAGTGGAACACCTCGCCGTCGCCGGGATGGATGAAGAACAGGACCGGGGCGTCCTCCGGCACGTCGGTGGTTGAGAGGCGCACGAGGGTCGAGGTCGGCTCACCTGCATCCATGAGCTGCCCGAGCGCGACCGCGAGCTCGCGCAGCACCGGATTCTGGAACACCGTCGCCAACGGGATCGGAACCCGGATCTCGTCTTCGATCCGGGCCAGCAATCTCATCGCCAGGATCGAGTCGCCGCCGGCCTGGAAGAAGTCGTCGTCGATGCCGGACGGCGCCTTGCCGAGCACCTCGGTCCAGATCCGCGCGAGCAGCATCTCCAGGGTGTTGCGCCATGGGACGACCTGGGTGGTGGGCTTCCCGGACGGCGCCTCGTCGGCAGCGGCAGAGATGGACTCCGGGGCGGGGAGCGCCTGCCGGTCGACCTTTCCGTTCGCGTTCACCGGCAGTGCCTCCAGCACGACGATGTCCGCGGGCACCATGTAGCCTGGCAGCTGCGCTGCGAGCGCCTCTCGAAGATGCCCGGACTTCACGGTGGGCTGCGCCTCGACCCATGCGCAGAGTTGCTGCACGCCGGAGGGCGCCTTGCGGGCCATCACCACTGCCTCAGTGACCCCCTCCTGACGGCGCAGACAACCCTCGATCTCCGAGAGCTCGACCCGGAACCCGCGGATCTTCACCTGATGATCTGCCCGGCCGAGGAACCGCAGCCGCCCATCCGGCTCCAGTCGCGCCAGGTCGCCCGTGTCGTACATCCGCGCGCCGGGCGTGCCCGCCCAGGGATCGGGTATGAACACGCGGGCCGTCTGGTCGGGCGCATTCAGGTAGCCGCGTGCCAGCGCCGCCCCGCCGATGAAGACCTTCCCCGGAAGCCCGGGCAGCACCGGCTCCATGTGGTCGTCCAGCAGGTAGAAGTGCACGTTCGGGAGCGGCCGGCCGATGGGGAAGGTGGGCGCTTCGCCAATGCCTTCGGGGCCCGGGATGTCACAGGTGGCCGAGGTGATCGTGCACTCGGTGGGGCCATACACGTTGACCCACGGGGCGTGTTCGCCTCCCACGCGCACCCAGGCCTCCCACAGCTGCTTGCGCAGCACGTCCCCGCCCGGCGCGAGCAGGTGCAGCGCCTTCGGCACGCGTTGGCCGTTGGCCTCCATCTCGCGCACCCACTCTTCGATGTAGGTCGGAGGCAGGCTGATGATCGTGATGCCCTCCTGCTCGAGGTAGGGAGTCATGGCGTGCGCCGGGACCAGGCCGTTCTTCATCACCACGGTCGCGCCCACCGCGAGCGGGGGATAGAGGTCCTCGGCCGCCGCATCGAAGCTCAGCGGCGCGAACTGCAGCATCCTGTCGCCTTGCCGAAGTCCGAAGCGCTTCGCGATCGCCAGGTTGTGGTTCACGACGGAGGCGTGCTGGACCATCACCCCCTTGGGCTCGCCGGTGGAGCCGGAGGTGAAGACGATGTACGCGAGCTGGGTGGGGCTCACCTGTCTCGGGCCCGGTGCGAGCTCGCCGCGTACGCGCTCCGGTGGGTGCGGGACGGCGACGTTCCGGGCGAGCGTGCGGTGCGACTCGAGATGATGCGGATCGACGAAAAGATGCTCCACGCCCGCGCGTTCGAGCACGGCGCGCTTCCGCTGTTCGGGCCAGGTCGGATCCACCGGCACGTAGGCGCACCCTGCCTTGAGGATGCCGAGCAGGACCGCCATGGCCTGGGTGGACGGGTCCATCACCACGCCGACGCGGGACTCGGGCGGAAGCCCCATCGAGACGAGCTCCCGGGCGATGCAGTTGGCGCGCGCATTGAGCTCGGCGTAGCTCCACGTCGCATCTCCCCAGGACACGGCCGGGGCGTCCGGCGTCCGTGCGACCTGCGCCTCGAACAGGGCGTGGATGCACGCGTCCTTGGCGACCTGCTCGCGCGGGCCCCGGAGCGCGGCGAGGACCTCCTCGCGCTGCGCTGAAGAGAGGAGCGCGAGCCGGGAGATCGGGGCTTCGGGAGCATGCACCGCGGAGGCGAACAGCTGCTCGAAAGCCGCGGCGAAGCGTCGCGCCGTGACGTCGGTGAAGAGCGCGCTGTCGTAGCAGACGCTGCCGCTCAACCGCCCATCGGACGATGCCTCGAACGCGAGGATCAGGTCGTACGCGGGGATGACGCTGGGGTGTTCGAGCGGGGTGGCGGCCAGACCGTCGAAGCGCACGCCGCCGGCTTCGTCGAGCATCAGGAGCGTCTGCGCCAGCGGGAGGGCAGCACGATCCGCCTCGGAGTGAACCGCGTCGGCGATCCGCTTGTACGGGACCTCCTGGTTCGCGCTCGCGTGTTCGATCGTTTCGTGGGCGCGGCGCAGCATCTGGCGGAACGACGGCTCGCCGGAGACGTCGCTGCACAACGGGACCAGGTTGGTGAAGTACCCGACCATGGACTCCGTTTCGGGGAGGGTGCGCCCGGAGACGTTGGCTGCGACCACGACCTTCGATTGCCCCGAGAGGCGATGGAGCCAGACGTCCATCAGCGCGAGCGCCGCGGCGAACAGGGACACGCCGGCGTTCGATGCGAGCTCCCGCAGGCCGCGGGCGTGATCCGCTCCCAGCCTCAGCGGGACGGTCCGCATGTTTGCGTTGAGCGGCTGGGCACGGCGCGGCGCATCGGTGGGGAGGTCGATCACGGGCGGCGCGTTGGCCAGGCGCTGCTTCCAGCTCTCGAGCTGTTGCTCCAGCCGCGCGAGGTACCCCGCTTGTCGCTGGTGGAGGGCGAAGTCTGCGTACTGCAGCGCCGCGGGCGGCAGCAGCGCGACGTCGCTTCCAGCGCCCGCGCGTTGGAACGCCGTCGAGAGCTGCTCCAGGAGCACCTGAACGCCGATGCCGTCGACCACCAGATGGCTCAGCGAGAGCGCCAGGACGTGACGACGACCCGGCGGATCCAGTCGAAGGAGCTCGAACCGGTACAGGGGGCCGCGGGCGAGGTCGAGGTGTTCGTGCGAGCGGCGCTCGAGGTGGTCGCAGGCCTCCTGGAGCGCCTGTTCGGCGGCCAGGTGCGTCAGGTCGACCCGAGACAGCAGCGGTCGGTGTGCCGGTCCGGTCTGGACGTACACCGTGTTGCCTTCAGCGTAGAACGTGGAGCGGAGCGTCTCGTTGCGCTCGACCACGGCCTGAAGCGCGCGCTCGAGCCGTTCGACGTCCAGGCTCCCTTCCAGCAATAGCCCCGTGGTGATGACGTAGGGCGGGGCCGCCGGGAGCTGCAGCGCGTACCAGAGTCGCTCCTGAACCAGGGACGCCGGTGTCCGCTCCGGCCGAGCTCGAGAGATCAGCCCCACCTCTGCTTGCGCCAGCGCGGGGGCGGTGTCGATGCGCTCAGCGAGCCGCGCGACCGTGGGCGCCGAGAAGACGGCGCTCACCGGCAGATCCACGTTGAAGGTCTTCCGGATGCGCGCGACCAGCTGGATCGCGCTCAGCGAATGCCCACCCAGTCGGAAGAAGTCGTCCTCGCGGCCGACTTCGCTCACGCCCAGCAATCGACTGAAGAGCTCTGCGACGAGCTCCTCGGTGGGCCCACGCGGCGGATCGAACACCACGGACCTGCGCGGAAGGTGCTCGATGGGGAAGTCGGCCAACGCTTTCCGATCGACCTTGCCGCTGGCGGTCAGCGGGAGCTGGTCGAGGACCTCGACATGCGAGGGGACCATCGCGTCAGGGAGCTTCTCCGCGAGCAGCCTGCGGATGGCCGCGGCATCGCCAGCCGCGGGAGCGG
>JBAWAM010000815.1:0-28219 GCA_049589315.1 Myxococcaceae bacterium | reverse complement strand
CGCACCAGGAGCCGGTGTACGGACGCATGTGGCAGACCCGCTTCGCCGATCGGATCCGGATGGAGGCGGGAATCCCGACGATCGCGGTGGGGAACATCGTCTCCGGCGATCAGGTGAACACGATCATCGGCTCGGGCCGCGCGGATCTGTGCGCGCTCGCGCGACAGCACCTGCTGAACCCCCACTGGACGCTCGCCAGCGCGAACGAGCAGGGCTACCCAGAGCTCAGCGTGCCGGACCCGTACCACACGATCCGGCCCCGCCGGCGTTGAGACGCTCGCCCGCCTACTCCAACGGGCAGGTGCGCCGAGGCGCCGTCGCTGGCTAGACTCGCGCGGCCATGAAAGGGACGTTCTCCTCCGTTTCCGAGTATCTCGATTCGCTCCCCGAAGATCGCCGCGCTGCCATCTCGGCGGTGCGAAAGGTCATCCTGGACAACCTCGACAAGGACTACGAAGAGGGAATCCAGTACGGGATGATCGGGTACTACGTGCCGCACCGGGTCTTCCCCGCGGGCTACCACTGCGATCCGCGCCAGCCGCTGCCGTTCGCGTCCATCGCGTCGCAGAAGAACCACATGGCCGTCTACCTGATGTGCGTCTACGGCCAACCCGAGCAGGAGAAGTGGTTCCGCGAGAGCTGGGCGAAGACCGGCAAGAAGCTCGACATGGGCAAGTCGTGCATCCGCTTCAAGAAGCTCGAGGATGTGGCGCTGGACGTGATCGGCGAGGCGATTCGTCGAGTCCCGGCGAAGGCCTACATCGAGCACTACGAGTCGGCGATCCGACCCTCGGACACCGCGAAGCCGAAGAAGACCGCAAAGAAGTCCGCGTAGGGCCGGCCAGCCCAACATTTCACGAACCCCGGTTCGAGTTCGTTGCACGAGACCACGATCTCTTGTGCATTCGGCCCATGAAGAAACTGGGCATCGTGGTCGCGGGTGGTCCTGCACCGGGAATCAACAGCGTCATCGGGGCGGCGACCATCCGCGCGCGCCTCTCGGGGGTCGAAGTCCTGGGGATCCAGGACGGCTTCAAGTGGCTGGCGGAGGGCGACACCTCGCACGTCGTGTCCCTCGACATCGCCGACACCAGCAGGCTGCATTTCCGCGGCGGCTCCTACATCGGCATCTCACGAGCGAACCCACTGCGCACCCCAGAGCACTTCGCGCGGACCGCGGAGGGGCTGGAGAAGCTGGGGATCGGGATGCTGATCACCATCGGCGGCGACGGAACCGCCATGCTGGCTTCGCTCATCGCGGAGAAGCTGCGCGGACAACTCCGGGTGGTCCACGTCCCCAAGACGATCGACAACGACATCGACCTCCCGCATGACGTCAGCACCTTCGGGTTCCAGACCGCTCGGCACATCGGGGTGGAGCTGGTGAAGAACCTGATGGTCGACGCGAAGACGACCTCGCGCTGGTACTACGTCGTGGCGCAGGGCCGGAAGGCGGGACACCTGGCGCTGGCGATCGGCAAGGCGGTGGGCGCGACGATCACGCTGATCCCCGAGGAGTTCACACGCGGGGCGACGCCCATGGCGACGATCGTGGACCACCTCGCCGGCGCGTTCATCAAGCGAATGGCGGACGGGCGGATGGACGGGGTGGCGATGCTGGCCGAGGGCCTGGCGGACTGCATCATCCCGGAGGACCTGGCCCAGCACACGGCCGTGCCCAGGGACGAGCGCGGCAACATCCACCTCGCCGAGCTGAACCTGGGGCGAATCCTCGCGGACGCAGTGGAGCAGAGGCTGGCGAAGCTGGGCGTGAAGGCCACCCTCATCCCCAAGGAGATTGGCTACGAAGTGCGCTGCGCGGATCCGATCCCGTTCGACATGGAGTACACGCGCGACCTCGGGTACTCGGCCGCGCGCTACGTGATCGACGGTGGCAGCGAGGCCATGGTGGCGATGGTGGATGGCCGGTTCCGCGCCATCCCGTTCTCGGACATGCGGGACCCGGTCACCGGAAACCCAAAAGTCCGGATGGTGGATATCGGCTCCGACCGGTTCCGGATCGCGTGCGCGTACATGCTTCGGCTCAAGCACGAGGACTTCGAGAACCCACAGCAGCTCGAGCGGCTTGCGCGCACGGTCAACCTGACGGTCGACCAGTTCCGCGCCGAGTTCCAGCACGTGACCGAGCCCAGACACACGGCGTCGTCACCTGTCCCCTGAGCCACCGCTTCGCGCGCCCGTTCCAATGGCGCGCATCTCCTCTGCGATCAGCTCGGCCACCACGCGCACCCGGGAGATCTCCAGCGCGCTCTTCGCGCAGACCAGGTGGAGGTCGCTGCGGGAGAAGGGGCCCAGGTCGAGGTCCAGTGGCACCAAGCCGCTCTTCTGCGTGAACCGGTGCTGCAGGTCGCCCAGCAAGATCGCCCCGAGCCCCGACGCGGCGGCCTGGAACTGCACGAGGTAGTTGTCCGACGTGAACGCCGGTCGGAAGCCGGGGATGAGCTCCGCGAGCTGCGGATTGGGTGCGACGTCCTCGAAGGGGGGCGACCAGCAGATCCAATCGAGCTCGTGCAGGGTGACCCGCTTCGGCAGCCGCTTCGCATAGCTGCGTGAGACGAATACCGCGTTCCGAAGCGGAAGCGTCTCGACGACCTGGAGATCCGCCGAAGTCGGCGCGCGGAAGCGCAGCGCCAGGTCGGCTTCGCGCCGCGCCAGGTCCACCTGGTAGACCGAGGTGAGGACTTCGAGCTGGATCTTCGGATGGCGCGTCCTCAGCCAACCGGCGAAGGGCGCGAGGAAGTCGAAGGCGAGCCCGGGGAAGGTCGCGACTCGCACCAGCCCCTGCGGCGTGCCGTCCGCGCGCGCGGCGGTCCGGGCGATCTCCCCGGCCCACTCGGCCATGCGTCGCGCAGGCTCCAGCAGGCGCTCCGCCTCGGGCGTCAGCGCCGCGCCCCCGACGTGGCGTCGGAACAGTGGATGCCCCAGCTCCTCCTCGAGCTCCGCGAGCCGGCGACTCACCGTTGGCTGACCGAGCCGCAATCTCCTCGCTGCTTCGCTCAGGCTGCCGCTCTCGGCGATCGCGAGGAACAACCGGACGTCGTCCCAGGCGATATCCAATTCCGGATGGCGCGATTCGGACTTAGGCAATTTTCATCCCCTTTTGGATGGATACCCTGTGCCTACCTTCAAGGAGGTCGACATGGCAATCCGCTCTTTCATCCTCTCGCTCGCGCTCCTCGCAACCGGCTGCGCGACGACCAGCCTTCCCACCCAGGAGGCCACCCTCGGCACGGCCCGGCCCAGCGCAGAGCTCCTTCCGCTCATCGACCAGCCCGGTCCCATCGAGGTCGAGTCGATCGTCTCTGCAGACTGGGAGATCAATCGCGGTGGGCTGATCAACCTCGGACACCCGACCGCGGTCGCCGCAGGTCTCGAGGATGGCCCGGAGCCCATCCAGATCTTCTTCCACGCCATCCGCCACCCGGAGTTCGGCACCTTCATCATTGACTCGGGGATCGAGCGGGCGTTCCGGGATCAGCCGGAGCAGGCTGCCCTCCGAGGTCTCGCCGCCAGCGCCTCGAACGCGGACGCGCTCGTCGTTCGCCAGCCGCTGGGGGACTGGCTCGCCGCACAGAGCACGCCGCTCTCCGGCGTCTTCCTCACCCACCTTCACCTCGATCACGTGCTCGGGCTCCCGGACGTCCCGAAGGGCACGAAGGTCTTCGTCGGTCCCGGAGACGCACAGTCCCGGAGCGCGATGAACCTCTTCGTGCGGGGCGTCTTCAACGAGGCACTGCGCAATGTCGAGGCGCTCGACGAGTGGTCCTTCGACGCCGCTGCTCCCGGACCGTTCGCAGGCGCGGTCGACGTGTTCGGCGATGCGTCGTTCTGGGCGCTCTCGGCTCCGGGACACACGCCCGGCAGCACCGCGTACCTCGCGCGCACGACGCAGGGTCCGGTGCTCTTCGTCGGCGACGCTTCACACACCGAATGGGGCTGGGAGCACGACGTGGAGCCCGGCACGTTCTCCGCCGATCGCCCGCGCAGTGTGGAGAGCCTGAAGGCGCTCCGGAAGCTCGTCGCGGATCACCCGGCGATTCGCGTACGCCTCGGACACCAGCACCACCCGGCTACCGCGGATCTGAAGGCTCGTCCGGATCGGGCGGAGGGCGCTTCGGATCTCGGCGATGCCTCTGCAGATCCCGGTACAGCTCCATGAGCCGTGGGTCCATCTCGCCGGCAGGGTTGTAGGCGCTGCCGGTGCACTCGCAGGAGACGCGCTGCGACAGCATCCCCTGTGCGAACGCGCACGTACCGGCGCACTCCGCCAGGGGCGCGTCCTCCATCAGCGAGAAGCGGAACGATCGGGCCTGGTCCAGCTCCTGCGCGCACTCCGGGACCGACTCCGCCAACTCCTCCCAGGGCAGCCGATGCGCTGCGCTCATCCCGCGATCGCCTGCCGGGAAGGTCATGCCCACCTGGCACATTCCACCGACGGGCTGCCCGTCCGGTCCGAGCGCCTCGAAGAACACGTGCGCGCCCTCCGGGAGGTCGCGCCAGATCGAGGTGATCACCTCGATGCCATCTTCCACCTTGCGCTGCTCGAGGACGAAGCAGGCCTCTTCGCGCGGCGCTGCGCCGGTGGTCGCGCAGCGCTGCCTCGCGCCGGAGCCGACGACACGAGGGCGCCGCAGAAGGAGCACCCCCGCTGCCGGATCGAACGTCGCATGGAAGCGCCCCCAGACGTCGCCTCCGAGAACGCCCACCGCAGAGCCCTTCCATCCTTCCTCGAGTCCAACGACGCGCTCGTGGAAGCCGAACCCCGGTGCCAGCTCGATGCGATCGATCCACACCGGACCGGGCTCCAGCCCCGCCTGCGCCGCCGCTTGAGAGGCCAGCGCCGTTTCGGAGACCGCGGTGCTCACCACGAAGGGGCCAGTGAGCACCTTCGACCCCTGCTGCACCCGGGCCGCGAGGAGCGGCCAGTCACCCGTGGGATCCCGGAGCAGCTCGAAGATCCGAAGCTCGTCCGGCCCGTCGGCTTCCGTCGCCCGCACCTGCTCCACGTAGTCGATTCGGGGGCGGGTCGGGAGAATCCGCACCACCCACCGAGCAGGATCGAGCTCCAGTGCGTACGGGTTGAGGACGTCCGATCCGACCGTCACCTCGCAGGTGTCACCGTCGTCGAGCGCAGCCCGAAGCTCGCCGAGCCGACGCCCGCCGATGCGGGTACCGGAGAAGAAGACCACCTCCTCGTCGACGTGCTCGCCCTGCGGCGTCGGGACCCGGACCGTCGTGCCGGACGGAGGTTGGTCCTCGCCGAAGCACTCCCGGGTGACGCGAGAGAGCGGCTGCGCGATGTCGAGCACGACCACGGCAGGGACACCTGCGACCTCGCCCTCGACCGCCGCGCGGAGGCCGTTGCCCGGACGGAGCGGAAGCTCGAGCCCCGTGAGCACCTCGCGCTGCTCGGGAGGCCCCCGTCGGTGGGCACAGCCGGCCAGGGCAACGACCGCGAGGCAGAGCACCGCGCCCACTGCGCTCGCCCTGCCAACACGTGCGGCGTTCGATGAGATGGACACGCGCCTACTTCGGTTCCGGCGAGAGGAAGTCCTGGACCTGGGTGCCCGCGGGCGGCGTGAGCTTGAACGCACTCTGGTCCACGCCCGTGTTGGTCTTCATGTTCTTGAAGGTGATCGCGTTCTCGCTGCCGTCCGGATCGATCACCGTGCTCTTGATCACGTGTGCCGACTTCGGATCGACCTCCAGGAGGATCTTCTTGAAGCGGGGATCCGGCTTGAGCGGCGTGAGCTCGAGCAGCGTGCCCGTGCAGTCCGTGCACGCCTTCTTCACGATCGAGAACTCATCGGCGAGCTTTCCCTGGCCCCACAGGAACGTCACCGACGCGGAGAGCTGGCTGCTGCCGATGCTCGCGCGGGTCAGGAGCTGCGCCTCCGGGTCGTAGGCGTAGACGCGATCGCCTGCGAGCACGAACGTCTTCTTCGAAGGCGTCTCGTACTCCCACCGCATCAGGGCCGGCTTCTTGAAGACCACCGTTCCCGCCGAGGTCTGCGTCCGCTTCATCCGCTTGTACGCGTACTTCTGCTCGAAGTCGGCGGTGAAGTCGGCGGTGTTCTCGTAGAACGCCTGCATCCGATCGACGAGGTCCTTCACGTCGGGAGCCATCCCCGGTTTCGCAGGGGCGGCGGGCTTCGCGGCCGGCGTAGGCGTCGTCTTCGCCTGCGCCACCGCTCCCGGGTTCATGGCGAGCAGTGCGAGCGCGATGGTCTCTAGCAGCATGTTTCCTCCAGGCTAACCGTGTGGACGCGAGGGCTGTCCCCCGGATTCACTCGGCCTCTCCCAACCCGAATATCCGCTTCCCCTGCTTCACCGAGAGCATCTGGAACCTCTCCCGGAGGGCGGCCGCATCCTCGGGCGCCAGGTCCCCAGCAGGCTGACCGTGTTCCTCACGCCAGGCGATCGCACGGGTGACCGCCGAACACACCGTCGCCGACACGTTCAGGCTCTGTGAGAACCCCCGCATCGGAATCCAGAAAACCCCATCGCAGCCGGCGAGGACCTCCTGCGAGACGCCATAGCGCTCGTTCCCGAAGATCAGCGCAACCTTCCGGTCGAACCGGAGCTGGAAAAGGCTGGTCGCCTCGTCGCGGATGGCAGACGCCCAGAGCTCGAAACCGCGCGCCTTGAGGTGGTCACGGCACGACGCGAAGTCCTCGTGCTGGATCAGGTCGATCCACTTCTCAGAGCCCTTGGACACGCTGGGGAGCGGGCGGAACGGCTCCTCGACGTTGCGCACGATGTGGACCTCCTGGAGGCCCATCGCCTCGCAGGTCCGCACCACCGCGCCCATGTTGAAGCTGTCCTCGAGCCGGTCGAGCACCACGGTGAGGGTGCGTGTCCGCATCGCGAGGACCTGCTCGATGCGCGCCTTCCGACCGTCGAGCAGCAGCTCGTCCGGTCGGGGCCGCTGGAGATCCGCGGACTCGGACTTCGGCCCGCCTCCCCGCATCAGGACTTCCTCGCGCCCGCCCGGGCGGTCGCCCTCTTCGCGGCCGGCTTCTTTGCCGCGGGCTTCTGCTTCGCTGCGCTCTTCGCGGCCGGCTTCTTCGCCGCGGGCTTCTGCTTCGCTGCGCTCGTCGCGGCCGGTTTCTTCGGCTTCGTCGCGCGGGGCTTCTTCTTCTCCTCGGTGCGCGTCTGGACCTGCGGGACGTCGGCGTACAGCACCCGCGCCACCGCATCCAGCAGCGGCTGCAGTCCCTCGCCCGTCGCCGCGGAGATCGGGAACACCTGGAGCTTGCGCCGGGTCATCACCTTCGTGAACGCAGCCAGCTTTTCGCGCGCTTCCGGCACGTCGATCTTGTTCGCGGCGACGAGCTGCGGCTTCTTCGCCAGCTCGGGGCTGTACTTCTTCAGCTCCGCGTTCAGGACGTCGAAGTCGCGGACCGGCTCGCGGTCCTCGCCCGGCGCGGGAAGGTCCACCACGTGGATCAGCACCCGGCAGCGTTCCACATGGCGGAGGAACTGGTGGCCCAGGCCGGCGCCTTCGGAGGCGCCCTCGATGATCCCCGGGATGTCCGCCATCACGAACGAGCGCTCGTCGCGGTACTGCACCAACCCGAGGTTCGGAACGAGCGTGGTGAAGGGGTAGTCCGCGATCTTCGGCTTCGCCCGGCTGACCCGGGAGATCAGCGTGCTCTTCCCCGCGTTGGGGAATCCGAGCAGGCCCACGTCCGCGAGCAGCTTCAGCTCGAGCATGATCAGCCGGTGCTCGCCCGGCGTGCCCTCCTGCGCGAAGCGAGGCGCCTGCCGGGTCGAGGTGGCGAAGTTCATGTTCCCCAGGCCGCCCCGACCGCCCTTCGCCGCGAAGACCCGCTGCCCGTGCTCGGAGAGGTCGAACAGGCGCTCGCCGGTGTTCGCGTCCTTGATCAGCGTCCCGACCGGCACCTTGAGCACCATGTCCGGCGCGGCGCGGCCGTTCATGTCGCTGCCCATGCCCTGCTCGCCGCTCCGGGCGTAGTGGTGCTGCTGGTACCGGTAGTCGAGGAGCGTGGTGAGGTTCTCGTCGGCCTCGAAGATGACCGACCCTCCGTCGCCGCCGTCACCCCCACTGGGCCCCCCGCGCTCGACGTACTTCTCCCGTCGGAACGCCACGGCACCCTTGCCGCCGTCCCCGGCCTTCACATCGATTCGGACCTGGTCGACGAATTTCATTTGGAAATGCCTGCCCTGACAAAAACGAAGCGGGTCGACTCGGACGCTGGCAGCGCCCGGGACGACCCGCGAAGAACGTTCAGACCAGGCGGGCTTAAGCCGCCGGGGCCTGCTGCGCCGGGTAGACCGACACCTTCTTCTTGTCCTTGCCGAGGCGCTCGAACGTCACCACGCCGTCGACGAGGGCATAAAGGGTGTAGTCACGACCCGCGCGGACGTTCTGACCCGGGTGAATCTTCGTCCCGAGCTGGCGGATGATGATGCCGCCGGCGTTGATCGCCTGGCCGCCGTACACCTTCACGCCGCGCCGTTGCGCGTTGGAGTCGCGCCCGTTGCGCGAAGAACCTTGACCTTTTTTATGAGCCATCGCTGAACCTCAGAACCTTTCAGGCGGAAATCGAGGTGACCTTCACCTCAGTAAAGGGCTGACGATGACCGCGCCGCCGAGTCCAACCTTCCTTCTCCTTCCGGAAGTGGAGGACCTTGCGCGCCCTGTCCTGGGTGACGATCTTTCCGGCCACCTTGGCGCCCGAGACCAGCGGCTGCCCCACCTTCGGGCTCTCACTGCCGCCAACGAGGAGAACCTCGTCGAAGGTCACGTCGCTGCCGACGTCGCCAAGTATCTTCTCGATCCGGACCACGTCGCCCTCAGATACCCGGTACTGCTTGCCACCGGTGCGAATGACTGCGTACATCGAAAACCCCTGTCTTCTTCCGGGCCCTGGCCCGAGACTACAGCGCGAATACGCGGGGTTGGACCCCGGGGCGCTGAAAAGGGCGCCCGATCTACGGGAGAACCCCAGCAGAGTCAACAACCTTCCCCCACCCGGGCGCTTGCAGGGCACCCGGCCAGGATCAGAAAACCGGCCTCAGGCCAGGTTGTGGAACACCCGCTGAACATCGTCGTCCTGCTCGAGGGCGTCAACCACCTCCAAGACCTCCCGGGCCTTGTCCTCCGGAAGCTCGACCGGGGTCTGGGCGATGTACTCCGATTCCGCGGAGATCGGAGTGAGCCCCCGGGCCTCGATGGCCGACTGGAGGGTCCCGAAGTCGTTGAAGCCGCAGCGGACAATGATTTGCGGCTCGCCCTTCTCGCCGATCCCCTCGCCCATCTCCTGGAGACCGTGGTCGATCAGGTCCAGTTCGAGCGCTTCGAGGTCCAGCCCTTCGGGGGCGAGCCGGAACACGCCCATCCGCTGGAACATGAAGGCGACGCTGCCGGTCGTGCCGAGGTTTCCGCCCCCGTCCTTGAAGGCGTGGCGCACGTTCGCGACGGTGCGGACCACGTTGTCGGTGGCGGTCTCCACGAGGACGGCGATCCCGTGTGGACCATAGCCTTCATAGAGGACGACCTCGTAATCCTTCTGGTCATGGCCGCTCGCCCGCTTGATGGCGGCCTCGACCTTGTCCTTGGGCATGTTCGCCGCCCGGGCGTTCTGGAGAGCGCGCCGCAAGGCGGGGTTGGTGTCGGGGCTCGTGCCCCCGGCCTTCACTGCAATGACGATGTCCTTGCTGATCCGCGTGAACTGCTTCGCCATGCGGTTCCAGCGGGCGAACATCGTGCTTTTTCGGGTTTCGAAGATTCGTCCCACGGTGCGCATCCTAACGCCGCTCGAGCCGGTTCGAAGCGTAAGATGTACGCCCAATGTCGTCCCGCATCCTTACCGCCCAGGCGAGGCCCAGGCCGCGGCTTCCCCGCTGGGTGGTGGTTGCCCTCGTGCTGTTCACCCTCTCCAGACCCCTCGCGCGACTGAACGCGCCGGCGGCAGAGCTCGCCCAGGGCGTGCTGTTCGCGATCGGGCTGGTGGCCGGGATCGCCGGCGCCATCTGGCTGGAGGAGCGGGTGTTCTCCTGGTTCGTCGGCCGCTGGAGAGTGCTCCGGCTGCTGGCGAGCTGGCTGGTGCTGCCGATCGCGCTCCTGGCCACCGCGGTTCTCATCCATGTGTTCTCGTCGCTCGAGGATGTCTGGTCCGGGTTCGAGGACTTCGTCGCGCTGGCGGTGGTGTCCGGGCTGTGGTTCCTCCTCGCGTCGTTCGGCTCGGCCCTCGTCTCCACCATCGACGTGCTCGTCAGCACCGTCGTGCAGAGCTTCCGGGCGCGGCTTGCGCTGGCGGTGTTCTCCCTGCTCGCGGTGGTCCTGGGCGGCTCCGCCCTGCTGGCCGGCGGCACGGTCTGGCTGGTCGATGCGCTCCGCAGCGGTACCGCAGTCAAACTCCTGAACCTCGACGCGCCGCCAGAGCACGTCGAGGAGCTCCGGACGAGGCTCGAAGCGGTGATCACCTATCTGGGCGAGAACCCGGAGTTCGTCACCGCGGCCGTCTTCCTGGTCGTGCTCTTGCTGTGCACGCCCACGGTCGTCAGCGCCTGCATCAAGCTCGCAGAGACCGCGATGGAGCGGCTGCACCCGCTGTCGATGGCCATGGATGCGGTGGCCCAGGGTGAGCGGGACCTGCGCGTCGAAGAGGGCGGCAGCACCGACTTCGTGGTGCTGGCCCAGCGCTTCAACCGGATGATCGACTCGCTGGCTCTCGCCGAACGCATGGAGCGCGCGTTCGGCATGTACGTGAGCGGTCATGTCATGGACCGGATCCGCGCCCAGCACGGCGAGGCGCTGCTCCCTGCATCCCTCCGCGCAGCCACGGTCTTCTTCGCCGACATCCGCGGGTTCACGCAGATCAGCGAACGGCTGGCGCCGGAGGTCCTGGTGGCGCTGCTGAACCGCTACTTCGAGCGGGTCGTCTCCGTCATCGCCGCGCACGACGGCTACCTCAACAAGTTCATCGGCGACGCGGTCGTCGTGGTGTTCAACGGCCCGATCGATCAGCCCGACCACGCCCAGCGCGCGGTGACCTGCGCCCGGGCGCTCCAGAAGGAGGTGGCGGAGATGAACGCCCGCGGAGAGTTCCCGGAGCTTCCGGAGGGACTGCACATCGGCGTCGGGGTCGCCTCGGGCCCGATGGTCTGCGGGAACGTCGGCGGCGCCCGACAGGTCGAGTACACGGTGATCGGAGACACGGTGAACCTCGCCGCCCGGCTCACCAGCTCGGCCAAAGGCGGAGAGATCCTGATCAACGGAGCGGCAGCGCGCGCACTGTCGCCTGAAATCCAGGTGACCGCCCTCGAGCCGATCAAGGTGAAGGGAAAGGCTGAGCCCGTCGCACCCTGGAGGGTCGCGGCGTAGGCCCCTTCGGCGAGCTGACGCACGTGACCCGGGTGAAACACGGGACAAGGTCATCGCAGACGTGTTCCGCTGAGCGACGACTCACCGCTTCTGTTCTCGCAACAGTCGGGTGAGCTCGCGGTCGAACGTCGCCGCAAACCGCTGACGATCCTGCGGGGCGAAACCCTTCGGTCCGCCGGTGGCGACGCCCCCCTCTCGCAGTTCCTGCATGAAGTTCCTCACGGAGAGCCGCTCGTCGATGTTCTCCTCGGTGAAGGGCTCGCCGCGCGGGTCGAGGGTCACGACTCCCTTCTTCACCAACGTCGCCGCCAACGGAATGTCCTGCGTGACCGCCAGGTCCCCGGCCTGCGCGTTCGCCGCGATGTGCGCGTCGGCGACATCGAGCCCGCGCTCGACGTGAACGCTCGAGATGAACTCCGAATGAGGCAGAGATATCGGCTTGTTCGCGACGAACGCGGTGGGGACCTTCACCCGCTCGGCCGCGCGGATGACGATCTCCTTCACAGCTGCAGGACAGGCATCAGCGTCGATCCAGATCTTCATGACCGCTCACACTCCAGAAAGGTCTCGCACAGCACGTCCGCCCGGCATTCCATCGACTTATCGATCAGCTGAATCGGCCTGCTGAGCGCGGTCTTGGTGCCACTCCACATGTATTGACGAGGCGCACATTGTCGTGAGACTGACTACCTCGCGTGTTGCAGCGCAACATGGGCCGGGCGTTCTTAAAAAGGGGGAAGTCATGCTTGCACGTTTCAAGTTGAATCACGTTGTGGTGGGAATGTTCGCGACGGTCGCGTTGCTGGGTTTCGCAGGTGCGGCGGAGGCAGCGGATGCCGATCCCGTGCTCGAAAACCCGGAAGCCATCGAAGGGATCGCAGGGAGCTACGCCCGCTACTCCTGGGTTGTTCCCCAGGGGGAGATCGTGTCGCTCACCGTCTCCGGCACGGCGGACGGATTGGAGTTCAATGGGACCTACATCCGCAAGGTCAAGCGCACCTGCTGGACCTACGGGTGCGACATCGAGACGGGTAGGATCTACGCGGTCGGCGGAAATCCCGCGAACGGCTGGGCCTTCATGCACTTCTTCGGCGAGGGCGATGAGATTCGGGACACCTACCTCATCAACGGCCTGAACCTGAACACCTTCGGCAACGTGAAGACCATGTCGATTGCACGGTGGAACGGCGAGAAAGGCACGATCGGCAGCTACTTCGTGCTGTCGCGACTCGGCCTCTAATCAGGCGTGAAGGATGACACCTCCCACGGGCTGAACGCTACACAGCCCGTGGGAGGGCGTCTCAATCCCTTCGAAGGTTCAATCCCACCGATCCGAGCATCTCGTCGAGCCGGGTCAGGTCGGTCGGGAGCACCACCTGCGTATCGGCGGTGGCCAGCCTCGAAAGCTGGTTCAGGTAGCGCTCCGCGAGTTGCAGTCGAACCGCGTCCTCGCCGCCGGGCAGCACCGCCGCGTCGGCCACCTTCTCGATCGAATCTGCGGTGGCTTCGGCGATGGCGCGGATCTCCGCCGCCCGGCCCTCTGCCTCGTTCACCCGGCGCTGGCGTTCGCCCTCTGAGCGGTTGATCAGCTCCATCTTCTGGCCCTCGGAGCGGTTGATCCGGCTCTCCTTCTCGCCTTCGGAACGGGCCACCAGGGCACGGCGCTCGCGGTCTGCGGTCACCTGCTGCTCCATTGCATTGCGCACCGTGTCCGGCGTGGAGACGCCCTTGATCTCATAGCGGAACACGGTGATGCCCCACGTCTGGCCGGCCTCGGAGAGCACCTGAACCACCTTGGAGCTGATGAGGTCGCGCTCCTCGAAGGTCTTGTCGAGATCGAGCGTTCCGATCACCGAACGGGTGGTCGTCTGCGCGAGCTGCATCGCCGCGAAGACGTAATCGGTCACGCCGTAGCTGGCCTTCACCGGGTCGACGACGGCGATGTACATGACGCCATCCACGTTCACCTTCACGTTGTCCTGGGTGAAGCACTCCTGCGGCGGGACGGCGATGCTCTGCTCGCGGAGGTCCTGGATGTACGAGACCTTGTCCACGAACGGGATGAGCGTGTGGAAGCCGGCACCGAGCGTGGCGTGATACCGCCCGAGCCGCTCGACGATGTAGGCCTTCTTGGTGGGGACCAGCCGGATCGAGCGAACGAGCTGGAGCATCAACACCAGAAGCAGAACGCCCCAGACTGCCAGGTTGAACATCGTCGTCATGGGACCCTCTTCAGCGGAGCGGGCGCGGAGGCCTGCGCGTGACCGGCGTGGGTGAGCTGCGACATTCCTTCGAAGAAGCCGCGGACCTTCGCCAGCTCGATGGGCACCACCGACACCTGCGAGCCCTGGATGATCCTCCCAAGCTCCTCGACGTACTGCTCCACGATCCGCATCTTCGCGGCGACGTCTCCGCCGGGTCGGGTCAGCGCCAGGCCGACCCGCTGAATGCCGAAGGCGCTCGCCTCTGCCAGCAGGGTGATCTCCGCGGCGCGGCCGTTCGCTTCGTTGATCCGTCGCTGGCGCTCGCCCTCCGAGAGGTTCACCGCCTCCTGGCGTTCGCCCTCGGACCGGTTGATCAGCGCCTCCTTCTCCGCGACGGCGAGGGTGATCTTCGCGCGCTTCTGGCGCTCGGCCTCCATCTGCTTCTCGAGCGTGTCGACGACGTGCTGCGACGGGCTGATGTTCCGGATCTCGTAGCGGAGGACCTTGATCCCCCACGGCTCGGAGGCCTTGTCGATCTCCCGGACGATGTTCTCATTCACCGTCTCGCGCTCGGAGAACGTGTTGTCGAGCGTGAGCTTGCCGATCTCCGCGCGCATCGTGGTCTGCGCGAGGTTGACGCTGGCGCGGCTGTAATTCTCGATGCCGTAGCTGGCCTTCTCCGGATCCATCACCTTCAGATAGACCAGCCCGTCCACCTCGACCTGGATGTTGTCTCGCGTGATGCAGCTCTGCGCCGGGATGTCCAGGACCTGCTCGCGGGTGTCGTGGCGGTAGGCGACCCGATCCACGAACGGAATCAGGAAATGGAGGCCCGGCTCCAGCACGCCGGAGAATTTCCCGAGGCGCTCCTTCACGCAGGCCTCTCGCATCGGGACCACGATGCACATCTTCCAGACGATGAAGAGTGCCAGCAGCACCAGCACCGTGAACGCAGTGAACACGTCGGCTCCTTCCGTAGTTTCAGACCTTCTCGACGATCCAGGACACGTTGTCGCGATCCACGATGCGGACCTGCTCGCCCGGCTCGAGCGCGCCGTGGACAGAACGCGCGGGCCAGGTGGTGCCGCGGAAACGGATCCGCCCGGAGAACTCTCCGCCCGTGATCCGGCTGGAGACGGTGACGACCGTACCGAAGGCGTCCGCGTCCTCGTCGGTCGACTGGAAGCTCTTCTCTCCTTCCGACCAGCGCGACACCACGCCACGCAACGCGAGCGTCAGCAGGGTGGAGAGGATGAACCAGGCGGAGAGGGATTCCGCCCAGCCTTCGAGCAGCCCCAGCCAGCGCGCGGCTCCGACGAGCAGCGCGGCGGCTCCGAGGAAGATCACCACCGCTCCCGGAATCACCGCTTCCGATGCGATCAGGAGAACCCCGGCGATCAGCCAGGCCCAGGTGACGTGTTCGGTGCTCATAGGCGGAGGCAGAATGTATCACGCCCCGCCGCATGGGCGCGTTACTCGCCTGAACCGAGCGCCCGGAGCACTTCCTCTGCAGCTCGCTCCCCGGTTTCGATCGCGCCGTGCACCGTGCCCTCCCGACCTGCCACGTGGGTGGCCTCGCCCGCGAAGAAGAGGCGATCTTTCACGGGGCGCGCCAGCTCTTCGACGGCGTCCAGCTCCCCGACCGGGATGATGCAGTAACCACCACGTGCGTATGGGTCGGACTTCCAGTCGTGGATGCGCCAGGCCTCGAGCTCGGACTCCAGCTCGCCGGCATCAAATTGGAAGATGCCCTGAAGCGATCGGAGGGCGCGGAGGAGCAACTCGCGCTCGTCGACCCCGGCGAGCGCGGCCGCAGTCGCTCCGCCGGACCAGCCCATGAGAACCGGCACCTCGAACGGGAGAGGCGTCCACCAGGTGGGCACGAAGAGCCCCCGTCCATGGGCGAAACTGAACGGCGGCAAGCGACGGCGGCCCTTTCTCCGGCGAGGCGCCTGATAGCCCCAGAAGGGGCGGCGAAATCGCAGCGCCAGCTTGAACACGGCGCCCGTGGCGAGCCGACCGACCGCCCGCATCTTGTCGTCGAGCTCCGGCACGAACCTGACGGCCCCCTCCGCCGGCGCCTTCGCCGCGAGCACCCCGAGGGGGAGCGTGACGATCGCGCAGCGGGCGTCGACCCGCGGCAGGGGATGTCCGGTCCGGGTCCTGGCCTGGATCCGGACCCATCTGCCGCTCCAGCGCACCTCTTCGACCACCGCATTGACGAGGAGCTCGCCGCTCTCGTGAGAGAGATCCGCCGCCATCCAGGACGACAGCGCGTCGAACCCGTCCAGGATACGGAAGAGCGGGATCCCTTCGAACCGGGCAGCGGCCGCGGCCTCCATGCGGCTGAGCGCTGCAGCGCTGACGGGCGCGATCGGTCCGGCGTACTCCCCCTCCCCCACCATGGCAGCGAGGTCCCGCACCAGCTTCGACCAGCGCCTTCGGGTCCGCGGATCCTCGAGGAAGTCGGGGAGGGAGCGATCTGCGCGGCCGCTCTCCAGCAGCAGCTCGGGAACGCGGAGGAGCTCGTCGTTCACCGGCCTCAGCGCACGGTCGAACAGGCCCCAGTGCTCCGCCGGTTGTTGCTTCATGCGCAGGCGGGCGGCGCGCAGGAAACGGGTGAGGGGGCGCGGCCGCCCGTAGATGAATTCGGCCCCGAGCTCCACCGGAGACGGGAAGGCGGAGTCCCGCACCGTGACGATCCGGCCGCCGACACGCTCCCGGGCTTCGAGCACGCAGATGCGGAGTCCGGCCAGGGAGAGCCGACGAGCGGCAGCGAGTCCTGCTGCCCCCGCCCCGATGACGGCCACGTCTACACGGATGCCTTTTTCCATGGGCCCGTCACGACGTGAGTTCAGCAGACGCCCGGGGCCAGGTTCTTCCGAGCTGGGCGTTCAGCTCGGCATGGGCGCGTCGGGCGCCGGCGATGACCGCGCTCTGGGCCTGGGGGTGCGCGGCGCTGAAGGCATCGACGCAGCGGACGAAAGCGCGCCAGCGCGCTCCGACGTCGAGGCCCTCCGAGGACAGATAGCGCAGCGGAGGGTTCCCCCTTCCGAGCACGTTCCAGAGCGCGCGGACCCGACGGGCCGCGGTCGTCCCCCCCAGGGTGGAGTCCTCGAGGACGTACACGAGTCCCAACGCTTCTGCGGGGGTTCGGAGCTCGAGCGAGGTCCGGGGCACAGGCGCGAGAGGCACCCCGAGATCCACCAGGTCCCGCTCGAGCAGGTCGAGCGGCGGCTGCAGATCCAGGCCCAACTCCGCCCCGAAATCCCGTGCAGCGAGGTGAAGCGAACGGAGCGCGTTCAGGAACGCTGCGTAGCCGTCCGCTTCCGATTCCAGAACTCGCAACGCGAGCGATTCAGTCTCGACCTGTTGGTCCCGCGTCTCGCGCCGAAGAGCATCTCTCAAGTCCACCGTGTCCATGCACACGGCATGATGCACCCGGCCCCCAACCGCGCCATGGGCTGGGAAGCCGACTGTGCTCCGGACTACCTCCGGTACTCGCGACGATCTTCGCGGCCCTCCCTGCGATCCTCGCGCCGCTCGCGGCGGTCCTCGCGGATCTCCTGCCGGTTCTGCGCGACTTCGGCGCGCGCAAGCTCGAGGAACTTCACGATCAGAGCCCGCTTATGGTCGAGGCTCCGCCGATCCACCCGACCGTGGAACCTCCTGAGATCGGAAGCGATCTCGCGGCGCTCCCGCTGGAACGACCTCTCGACAGCCACATCCCGGCGATCGTCCCGCGCGTCGCGCCGATCGTCGCGGAGGTCTCGCGCGTCGCCCCGGGCTGCCGCGGGATGGACGTCCCGCTCCAGCTCACGCCGCTCACTCCGGACCTCCCGCTCGGAGCGTCGCACCTCCGCCTTGTCGGCCTTCAGCTCCTGCCTTCCCTCCGCGAGCTCTGCCTTGATCATGTGCTCGAGATCGTCGTCGACATCCGCGAGGCGGCCTCGCTTGTTGGAGGCACGTGCCCGGTCGAACTTCTCGAGCAGCTTCTCGATGCGCGCCACGTCGGCCCGGTCGTCGCGCATCTCCTCGCGGTTCTGCCTGTGCTCGCGCGACTGCGCCTGTGCCAACTGCGGGACCAGCATCAAGAAGCCCAAAACGATCGCCGAACGCATTCGGAAAACCTCCAGAGTTGTTGCAAGCATAGGCGAACGCAGGCGCGGAATATTCAACGCTGCCAGGGGTCGGATAGGCGCGGATCGGTGAGGAACGGGGCGTCTGTGAGGCTGTGTAGGAACGCGAGCAGATCCGCCTTCTCCTGCTCCGTCAGCGAGAAGCCGTGGACGAACTCGCTCTTGAGCGGGCTCATCCACCCGAGCCCCTTGTTCGGGCCCTGGGTGATCTCGCGGCCTCCACGGGCGTAGTGGGCGATCGCCTCCTCCAGCGTCGCCACGCTCCCGTCGTGCATGTACGGCGCGGTCACCGCGATGTTGCGCAGGGTCGGCGCGCGGAACCGGCCCATGTCCTCGGGCCGTCCGGTGATCTCGTACAGGCCGGGATCGCTCGCCGGATAGGCGCCGTCGCCGTCAAGGTTGTAGAGCGCGTTGTTGTGGAAGGTGATCTCCTCGATCGCCGTCGTGTCGTGGCGCACGGCATCGGAGAAGTTGAACCCGCCGTGGCAGTGAAAGCACTCCGCGGTCTCGGAATAGAACAGCTCCATCCCCCGCATCGCCGACTCGGAGAGCGCGTTCGGATCACCGCCGTACGCGTAGCGGTCGTACGCCGAGCTCCCGGAGATCAACGTCCGCTGGAACGAGGCAAGGGCCCGCGTAATCGAGCCGAGCGACACGGGCTCCTCGTCTTCGGGGAACGCGCGACGGAAGCGCTCCGGGTACTCGGGGTCCTCCCGCAGTCGCTGGAAGAGCACGTTCTCCATTCCGGTCAGCCCGAGCTCCACCGGGCTCTCTCCGAAGAGCGGTACCAGGGCCTGATCCTCGAGCCGCGTCAGCACCGGGTTGGCCCAGGTGAGGGTCGCGTTGTACGCGACGTTCGTGAGGCTCATCGAGCTGCGGCGGTGGGGCTCGCCGGTGGAGCCCACCGCGTTCGCCAGGCCGTCGGTGAACGCGAACTCCTGCCGGTGGCACGAGGCGCACGACTGGGTCTGGTTCCCGGAGAGGCGCGGGTCGTAGAACAGCCACCGCCCGAGCTCGACCTTCGCCTCCGACATGGGGTTGTCCTCAGGCACGTCCGGCGTGGGGAAGCCCGGGGGCAGTGACCAGAGGTACGGCTCCGGCTCGGGCCCGCTGGCCTCCGGTCCGCAGCCGGCCAGGGCCGCGGCAGCCACCGCCATCCGCAGTCCCGTTCGCAGGGCCCGCCGCATCGCTCAGCGCGCCTCCTTCCGGAACACCGTCTGCGGTCCTCCACTCAATCCGAGGCGTTCGAACAGAGGGCCGCAGTCCGGGTCGGCGTTCGTCGCGGACTGACAGCCGGGCGGCGTGGAGGCCGCGTTCGAGTCGAGATCGCTTCCCTCGAACAGCGCCTTCACGTCGAACACGACCTGCTGGGTGTCGAGGTCGAACGCGTCGAACGACACCTCGAACTGGTTGGGCGACGAACAGACCACCGGCGAGCCGGCGCACCCGGTGCTCCCGAAGTGGAAGTTGTGCCCGGTGGACAGGCCGGTGCTTCGTCCGTCGAGGCGGATGAACTTGTAGCCGCCCTGCCAGCCCCAGAACATCGAGGTCAGGTTGAGCGGCGACTTCGCGATGGAGGCGTCGCCGTGGTTCAGGGCCTCCGGAATCCCCACCCGGAAGCGGAGCCCCTTCCAGTCCCTGTCAGGGGCGGTGAAGGTGAGGGCCATGTGGGTCTGCGTGGTCCCGTTGGAGCACGCGCCGGACTTGTCCTCGAAATCCAGCAGGCCCACGCCTTGTCCCTGGAAGGCGCCGTCCTCCTCGAGCTGCACGGCGGTCTCGGCGCCGCCCTCGTCGATGAGTCGGACGTCGTGGACGTAGAAGCGGAGGTCCCGCGGCTCGTACGTGGTCCCGGTCGTACCCAATCCCGTGAAGCTCTGCCCGCAGGCGAAGGTCTGCTCTCCCACCCGCGCCGCGAACTGCAAGGTGCGGACGGGCGCCGCGGTGCCGCCGCAACCCGCGAGGGCGCCTGTCATCAGAACGAAAAGGATGGGTCGTGAGATCATCGAGGTGCTCGCTCGGGCTGTGTCCTGCCGCATTCGCCCATGGGTGTCGCGCGAGGACAAGCCTTCCGCGCCCGCCCGCACGGATTATCCTCCGCTTCGTGCCTCACTCCAGCTCGCCTCCCCTCCTGGCCCTCGCCCTGTTGCTCGGCGTACTCGGCGTCGCCTCCGCGCACAGCGGCCCCGTGGAGCCGACGATGCTCCGCGCCCGCGCGGATGACCCGACGCGCCTGCTCATGGGCACCACCTTCGGGTTGCTGACGCGTCAGGGCGCTGACGCGGGCTGGGATGCGATCTGCTCCGAGGCGGTCGGCTATGACGAGCGCAACAACCCTGTCGTCCACTGGCACGTGGACGGCGCGATCTTCGCGGGCTCGTTGAAGGGCCTGTTCGTCTCCCGCGACGACGGCTGCTCGTGGGGCCCGGTCGAACCGTTCTCGAGCCGTGGCGCCACCGACATCCGCAACGCCCCCGAGGATCCGGGGACGCTCTTCGTCACGACCGGCAAGTCCGGCGGGACCTCGAACGGGCTGTTCCGATCGACCGACGGCGTGAACTTCACGCCGACCGTGCTCGTGCGTGAAGAGCTGATGTTCACCGGGATCCGCTTCGCGCCGTCGGCTCCGCAGACGGCCTGGGTATCGGCGTGGTGGTACTCCCCCACCAGCACCGCGCGGCTCTTCCGCAGCATCGACGGCGCCGCGACGTTCGAAGAGCTCGTTCCCCTCACGCCCGCGGCTTCCGGCTTCACGGTGCTCGCAATCGCTCCGCACAAGGGTGACGTGCTGATGGCGGGCGCGTACGACGGAACCGACTACGTCCTGCTCCGGAGCACCGACGGCGGCGCGAGCTTCAGCGAGGTGGCGCGCGACCGGGATCTCGAGTTCCGCGACGTGCTCTTCTCTCCGGACGGGCAGCGGGTCTGGGCAGCGAGCGGCTATCGGCTGTACCACTCGACCGATGGCGGCGCCTCGTTCGCGCGCGCAATGCCGCCGCAGCGGACCGGCTGCGCGAGCGAGATCGACGGAACGCTCTACGTGTGCGGATCGACCGGGATCGATCGGTGGGCGCTGTCGACGGTGGATGGAGGCGTCACGGCCGAGACCGACGCAGGGGTTCCGCTGGAGCGCGTCCTCTCCTTCTGGGAGATGCGCCGCAAGGAGTGCCCCGCCGGAACGCCCGGAGAGGACGTGTGCAAGCCGCTCTGGCCCGCGCTGGCGCTCCTGGTGGGGGCGGATCCGGGCGAGCTCCCGTTCCCCACGGACGACGGGGGCGTTCCGTCGGAAGACGCAGGTGTGGATGCGGGCCCCGGAATGGATGCGCCCGCCGCTCCGCCGTCCGGGTGCGGCTGCGGGAGCGCCGGAGGGATCGCGTTGCCCTTCCTGGTCGTGCTCCTGCTCACGCGCGGCCCACAACGCCGTGCGCGGCGTCTACGGGAGGATGGCTGACGGGTCCGGCCCTGTTTTAAGGTGCCGCCCCACATGACCCAGACCCGCCGGCGCATCCCCCTCGTCTCGCTTCACGACTACACCCACGGCACCGCGCAGGAACGAGAGCGGTTCGTCCGGGTCTTCGGCGAAGGTCTGCGCGAGTTCGGGTTCGTCTCCGTGAAGGACCACGGGATCCCCGACGACCTCATCCGGCGCACGTACGCGGACGTGGAGCGCTTCTTCGCCCTGCCCACCACGTCGAAGTCGAACTACGCGGTTCCCGGGCTCGCCGGGAAGCGTGGCTTCACCCCGTTCGGTCGGGAGCACGCCAGGAACCGGACCGTGGGTGACCTGAAGGAGTTCTGGCACGTGGGGCGGGACTTCCCGCCGGGCGAGGAGCCTCCCCTCGGCTATGGACGCAACGTCTGGCCGGTCGAGGTCCCCTCCTTCCGCGAGAACACGAGGGCGCTCTACGCCGCACTGGATGGGGCCGCCGCGACGATGCTGGAGGCGCTCGCGGAGTGGTTCGCCGTTCCCCGGAGCACGTTCCGCGACATGGCGAACGAGGGCGACTCGGTGCTGCGGCTCATCCATTACCCGCCGCTGGGAAACCAGTTCGAGCCGGGGGCGGTGCGTGCGGCGGAGCACGAGGACATCAACCTCCTCACCCTCTTGTGCGAAGGCACCGCGCCCGGCCTGGAGCTGCTCACCCGAGATGGCGAGTGGATCCCGGTGGACACGCTGAAGGGACAGATCGTCGTCGACTCCGGTGACATGCTCTCGCGGGTCACCAACGGCATCATCCCCGCCACCACCCACCGCGTGGTGAACCCTCCGTCGGCCGACCTCGACGCCACCCGCTACTCGATGCCGTTCTTCGTCCACCCCTGGCCGGAGTGCGTCCTCCAGCCGCTCCCTTCGACCGAGACCGCGGAGAACCCGGCGCGCTACCCGCCGATCACCGCCAACGACTTCCTGGTTCAGCGGCTCCGGGAGATCGGACTCATCAAGTAGGCCTACAGGACGTTTCAGGACCGGACGCGGTCATCGCCTGTTGGGGTCGATCGTTCGACAGTTTACGAAGCCCCCGGGATCCATTGCGCCCGCTTCGCGGCGTACGGGAAACGTTCGCTTGTGCGACGGAGTGTACGAACGCGGGTCACAGGTCTGGTCCTTGCGGTCCTGGTCTGCGCGTGCGCCATCCTCCTTTCGGCCCGGTGGTTGCAGCGACGGGAGCTGCAACACCATCATGCCAACGAAGCGCGCGAGCTTGCGGAGTACGTGACCTCCGACTACGGACGGGCATTGGAGGAGACGCGGCGGCTGCTCTCCCTCGTCACCCTGCTTCCGGAGGTCTCCTCACCACGGGGTCCCGCCTGCCCCAAGCGCCTTCGCCAGGTACTGCGGGAACACCCCGAGCTGCTGAACCTCGGCGTCACCGACGCGTCCGGTCGGGTGTCGTGCTCGGCGGTGCCGGTTTCTCCCCGGACCACGTTCTCCGGGCGAAGCACCTTCGAGCAGGCGATGAAGTCGCGAGGATTCCATTCCGGAGACATGCAGACCGGACTGCTCGCGACGCACGCCGGACTGAACGCGATGTTGCCGCTGACTTCGGACTCCGGAGCCGCGGTGGGCGTCGTATTCGCCACCCTCGATCTGGAGATGCTCAGCCGCCGGATGGGAACGCTCCCTTCGCCCGAAATCTCCCTGACGCTGGTGGACCGGCACGGGACGGTCATCGCCCAATCACCGGACACTGCGCGCTGGATCGGACGCGAAATTCCCCGGGACCATTCGCTTCTTCGGCGACTGCAGGCGGGTGGATTCGACACCGCGGACGAGGTCGGGCTCGACGGCCGCTCACTGCTGTATTCGTTCGTCCACGTCACCCTGCCGCACGCGGAGCCCGCCTGGCTCGCCGTGGGTGTTCCCGCCTCGAGGGTATTCGGCGCGCTGGAGCCGGCCTTCGGAGCCAGCATGGTCGGGATGGCCACGCTGCTGGTGCTCGCCCTGGCCGCCACATGGCTGGGGACCAGCTTCCTCTTCGTCCGCCGGATCGAGGCGCTCCAGGTGCTGGCCCAACGGCTCCGCAGCGGTGACCTCGCGGCGCGCATCGAGGACGCTCCGGGCAAAGACGAGCTCGGGGAACTCACGCGCACCCTGGACGGACTCGCGGGAGAGCTCGATCAGGCCAACCGCCGGCGCGACGAGCTCCAGAGGCAGCTCAGGCACGCCGTGGAGCTTCGGGAGGAGTTCCTCTCCGTCGCCGCCCACGAGCTGCGGACTCCGCTGACGTCCATTCGACTGCAGATGGAGCTGCTCGGTCGGGGGATCTCACAGCTGCCGATCGGCCCTGGCACTGCGCCGCTCAGGAACCGGGTGGGGGTGCTCATGCGGCAGATCGATCGCCTGGGACGGCTCCTCAGCACGCTCATGGAGCTGTCCCGGATGAGCAATGGCCAGTTCACGCTGGAGATGGAGCCGCTCGACCTGTGCGAAGTCGTGCGGGGCATCTCCGAGCGGCTCACAGATGACGTGGAGCGCGCCTCGTCGCAGCTCTCCATGAAGCTCCCGGAGTCGGCCCCGGCGCTGGGCGACAGGCTTCGGCTTGAGCAGGTCATGACGAACCTTCTCTCGAACGCTCTCAAGTACGGGGGAGGGACGCCCATCGAGGTCGCGATCGAGCCGAACGGAAGGGGTTGGTCCCTTCGGGTTCGCGACCACGGGGCGGGCATTCCCGCCGACAAGCTCGATCGGATCTTCAACCGCTTCGAGCGCGCCGGAGCCACCGACGTGACCGGCGGGCTGGGGCTGGGCCTCTACATCAGCCGGCAGATCGTCGAAGCGCACAGCGGCCTCATCCGCGCCCGCAACGCCGAGGGCGGCGGCGCCGAGCTGGTGGTGGAGCTTCCGCGCCGCCTCAGCGGCCAGTATCCGGTCGTCGTCCAGGGCGCCGCCGGGCGGGCCTGATCACTCCCCCAGCTTCTGCCTCAGGAGCTCGTTGACGACCTGCGGGTTGCCCTTCCCCTTCATGGCCTTCATCACCTGGCCCACGAAGAAGCCATAGATGGTCTTCTTCCCCGCCCTGTACTTCTCCACCTCGGAGGCGTTCTTCGCGAGCACGTCGTCCACGACCGCCTCGATCGACGAGACGTCGCTGACCTGCGCGAGCCCCTTCTCCTGGATGATCTCCGCCGGGTCGCCGCCCGTCCGGAACATCTCCGCGAACACGTCCTTGCCCGCATTGTTGGAGAGGGTGCCCTGCTCGATCGCCTGCAACAGCGACGCGAACTGCGCCGGGGTGAAGCGCAGGGTGGAGACCTCCGACGACGCCTCGTTCAGCAGCCGCGCGAGCTCACCGAGGAACCAGTTCGCCAGCTTCTTGTAGTCCTTGAAGTGCTGCGCACAGGCCTCGAAGAAGTCGGCCAGCGCGCGGTCCGAGACGAGCAGGCGCGCGTCGTACTCGGGCAGTCCGTACTGGCTGACGAATCGGCTGAACTTCGCGCGGGGAAGCTCGGGCAACGCCGCGCCCGCCTCGTCGATCCACCCCCCGGGGATGTGGAGCGGCGGCAGGTCCGGATCCGGGAAGTACCGGTAGTCGTGCGCCTCCTCCTTGCTGCGCATCGACCGGGTCTCGCCGCGGTGGGAATCCCACAGCCGCGTCTCCTGCACCACCGCGCCACCCGACTCGATCAGCTCGACCTGCCGTGCCACCTCGTACTCGATGGCCTGCTTGATGAAACGGAACGAGTTGATGTTCTTGAGCTCGGCGCGCGTGCCGAGCTCGGTGGCGCCCTTGCGCATCACGGAGACGTTGGCGTCGCAGCGGAAGGAGCCCTCTTCGAGGTTGCCGTCGTTCACCCCGAGGTACACCAGCACGTCGCGCAAGGCCTTGAGGTACTCCGTCGCCTCCTCCGCGCTGCGGAGGTCCGGCTCGCTGACGATCTCCAGGAGCGGAACGCCGGCGCGGTTCAAGTCGACCAGCGAGGCGCTGGCGGAGGCGTCATGGACGCTCTTGCCCGCATCCTCCTCCATGTGGATGCGGCGGATTCGCACGACCTTCTCGCCTTCGGGCGTGTCCACCGTCAGCTTCCCGTGCTCGCAGATCGGCAGGTCGAACTGGGTGATCTGGTAGCCCTTGGGGAGGTCCGGATAGAAGTAGTTCTTCCGCGACCACACGCTGGTCCGGCGGATCGTGCAATCGAGCGCGAGGCCCGTGCGGAGGGCGAACTCCACCACGCGACGGTTCAGCACCGGCAGCACGCCGGGGAAACCCAGGCACACCGGGCAGGTGTTCGCGTTGGGAGGAGCGCCGAATCCGGTCGAGCAGCCGCAGAAGATCTTCGACGCCGTCAGGAGTTGGGCGTGGACCTCGAGGCCAATCACCGGCTGGAAATCACTGACGGGCATGGCGGCGCGGGGGCTAGAGGTCGGGGGAACGGAGGAAGAGGTCATGCTCGCGCTCGAAGGCGCGGGCGATCCGGAGCAGGCGCGCCTCGTCGAAGGCGCGACCGATGAGCTGCAGGCCGATAGGAAGCCCTGACGAGGTGAAGCCGCACGGCAGGCTGATGCCGGGCAGACCCGCGAGGTTCACCGGGATCGTCAGCACGTCCATCAGATACATCGCCAGCGGGTCGTCGACCTTCTCGCCCAGCTTGAACGGGGGCACCGGGGAGGTCGGCGAGAGCAGCACGTCGACCTGCTCGAACGCCCGGGTGAAGTCCTGGCGGATGAGGGTCCGGACCTTCTGGGCCTTCAGGTAGTAGGCGTCGTAGTAGCCGGCGGACAGCGCGTAGGTGCCCAGCATGATGCGCCGCTTCACCTCGGGGCCGAAGCCCTCCGCCCGCGACTGCGCATACAGCTCACGCAGCCCCTTCGGGTGCTCGGTGCGGTGCCCATAGCGGACGCCGTCGTAGCGGGCGAGGTTGGCCGAGGCCTCTGCGGGCGCGACGATGTAGTAGGTCGCCAGCGCGTGCCGGGTGTGTGGCAGCGAGACTTCCAGGAGCTGCGCGCCGAGCCGCTCGTAGGTCTTCGCCGCGGCTTCCACCGACGCCCGGACCTCCGGGTCCATGCCCTCGACGAAGTACTCGCGGGGCACGCCGATGCGCATCCCGGCCACGCCCGCCTCGAGATCGGCGTGGTAGTCAGGCGCGTCGACCGTCGCGGAGGTGGCGTCGCGCGGGTCGTGCCGGGCGATGACCTTCAACAATGCCGCAACGTCGCCGACCGTCCGGGCCATGGGTCCGACCTGGTCGAGCGAGCTGGCGTAGGCGATGACTCCGTAGCGGGACACCCGGCCGTAGGTGGGCTTGAGCCCGACGGTGTTGGTGAAGGCCGCGGGCTGCCGGATGGAGCCGCCGGTGTCCGTGCCGAGCGCCCCAAAGCATTCGCGCGCTGCCACCGCCGCGGCCGATCCGCCCGAGGACCCGCCGGGCGTGCGGGCGAGATCCCACGGGTTGTAGGTGGGGCCGTACGCGGAGTTCTCGTTGGACGAGCCCATGGCGAACTCGTCCTGGTTGAGCTTACCGAGGATGGGCAGGCCCGCCGCCTTCAGCAGCGACACCGTCGTGGCGTCATAGGGCGGGACGAAGCCCTTCAGGATCCGCGACCCGCAGGTGGTCTCCACCCCTTCGGTGCAGAAGATGTCCTTCACCGCGATGGGGACCCCGTCGAGCGGACCCGCAGGATTGCCCTCCCGCCGCCGGCGATCCGAGGCCTCGGCGGCGGCGAGCGCGCCCGCCTCGTCGATCCGCAGGAAGGCGTGCACCTTCCCGTCGAGCCGGCCGATCCGGTCGAGACAGTGCTTCGTCACCTCGACTGAGCTCACCTCGCCCGAACCAAGGCGATGCGAGAGCTCGAGGAGGGTGAGATCCGTGAGCTCCATCGCAAGTCCCTTCCCTACTCGATGACCTTTGGAACTGCGAAGCGGGTCTCAGACGCCTCCGGCGCGTTGGCCACCGCCCGTTCGGCGCCGAGCGACGCCTGCACCACATCGTCGCGGAGCAGCCCTTCGCCGAACGTGGCCCAGGACGTCGGCTCCACGCCTTCGGTGTCCAGCTCCCGCAACGCCTCCACCGCGTCGAGGATGGCGGAGAGCTGTTCGCGGTAGCGCTCCTCCTCCTCGGCGGAGAGCGACAGTCGCGCGAGGCCCGAGACGTACCGGACCTGGTCGAGCGACAGCTTCATCGCCCTAGCTCCGCTTGAACCAGTTCAACACCGCCTCCACCACCGGCGCGCCGCCGCGGCGCCGTTGATCTTCGAGCTTCTGGAGCTCGCCTGCGTCCAGCCAGATGCCGTGGCAGTTGAAGCACGTGTCGACCTCCACCTCTCCCTGCTGCACCGACTGCAGCTGCATCCCGCACTTCGGGCAGCGCATGTGGTGGAGCTGCTTGAGGCGCTCGCGCTCAGCAGCGACCGTCTGCTTCGCCTGCTCCAGGGCGAGCTTCCGCTTCTTCTCGATATCCTCGCGGGCGAAGTACTCGTCTTCGGTGTTGGAGGGCTTCTCGAAGTCGGCCATGTCTCACCTCTATTCTTTCAAACGCTCGAGGGCAGCCTTCGCAACGGGGGCCTCGGGGCCGTTCGGAAGGATGTCCAGGTAGCGCTTGTAGTACTCGATTGCGTCGGTGTTCCGCCCCATATGCCGATACGTCTCGGCGAGCCCCATGACGGCGACCGCATAGCGCGGATTCAGCCGGAGCGCCTCACGAAACGCCGACTCCGCCTCCGAACGCTGGCCCAGGTCCAACAGGGTCAGCCCGCGCCCCGCCACCGGCTCGGCCCGATCGGGTTTCAGCGCGATGGCCTTGTCATAGGCGTCCAGCGCTGAGTCGTAGCGCTCCCGAACCCGCAGTCGATCGCCCAGGCTGACGTACTCATCGAAGCCACGCACGGGTGCCGCCTTCGTGCCCGCTGCCGCGGTGGTCCCGGCATCCTCTGCGACGGCGGGCAGGGCGGCCGCGTTCACCCCTGCATCCGCTTCGGTGACGGCCGCGGCCCTCGTCCCCGCCCCGGCATCGAGTTCCTGGAATCCGGCGTCCGGCTCGACGGCCACGGTCACCGGCGCGGCGGTGCC
>JBAWAM010000814.1:0-4136 GCA_049589315.1 Myxococcaceae bacterium | reverse complement strand
CCCGTGCCCGCGTCGGGCGCCGTCGGCGAGAGCGGGACGATACCGCCCTGACCCGGCGGGTGGACCCGGAGGATTCCCCACAGGCCTGCCTCGAGGAACGGCTGCCGCTCATTCAGGAAGAGGTAGTCCCCCGGCGCGTTCAGGATTCCACCCGCTCCGTTGATCAGGTCGGCAAAGAAGGCCACTCCGGGGGCGAGCGCTCTCGAGTACGGCAGTTCTCCTCCATCGATGTCGTCGCTCCTGAAAGTGTGCCCCTCGATCGCGAACACGTGCAGCTGTTCGCCGTAGGGCTGGCCCACGCGCAGAATCACCCGATCACCGGCATGCGCGTTCAGCACGGGTCGTGGGTCGCCCCACAGCCGGCTGTCGAACACGCCCGTCGGATTCCTCTCGAAGTCGCGCCTATCGAAGGGTGCGGCGCTGTAGTTGATGCCGGTGAACCCTGCGACATCCCGCGGATAGGGCATGGTGTTCTGCCCGATGCGGTCGTCCTCGTCGGCGAAGAGGAGCACCGCCTCGCGGAAGCGCTCCTGTGGCCCGATGACGTCCGCCACCACCCCGCTTCGCAGCTCCGCGCCAGTGACCGGGTGCCGATAGATCGATCCGGGTGGCTCGACGATCACCGCCGCGTATCCTCCGTGTGCTCCGGACAACGGCTGGGCGAGGTTGATGACCATCGGCGTGTCCAATGTGGACCGGGCGAAGAACCGGTAGAGCCGGGTGGCCCCTGGCGCCACCGTGGAGTCGGGGTTGAAGCCGATGGCGCCGCCGTAGGAGCCCAGGGGGTCGTACTCGAGCGCGCCCACGTGGAACGAGGCGCGTTCGTCGGTGAGGTTCCGAAGCGAGATCTCCAGGCACTCCCCTTCGTTGACCCGGAGCACCAGCGGTTCCGTCACCTCGGGACGATCATCGGGATCCGATCCGTCTTCGAGCCGGAACACGACGCCGTTGGAGTCGTCCTGGTCGCCATACAGGATTCTTCCGCGCAATACCCTCACCGCGTACGACCGGGTCGGCGCCCCGGAGGGACAGGGCTGCCCGGGGTTCAGCGCCGGCGGCGGATTCTGGCCGGTGAACTGAAGCTGCGGGAACCCGGGCTCGCGCGGCGGGAACGGAAGACCCGGGAGAGGCCGCAGGTCGGGCTGGAGGGTGTCGTGGTAGCGGAGGAAGCCCCAGGCGCCGCCCTGCCACATGCGAGAGAGGGTGTTGTAGTAGAGGTAGTCGCCTGCGCGATTCACCGGAGTTCCTTCTCCGGACAGCACCGGCAGGTTGGAGCGTTCGGAGATCCCGCTGACCACGGCATCGGCCTTCGTTGCCCCGAGCAGCACGCTCTCTTCGGCCGGGACCTTCACGCCTGCCGCCCGGAAGCCGCCGACGAACTCGTGAACCCCGAGCAGCCGGATGATCATCGGGTCGCCCACGTAGGCCCTGGGGATCGGCGTGAGCGGATCTCCGTGCCTGACCGAGGAGAAGGCGAATGCGGGATCGCCCGGGCGTTCGTTCAGGGGCTGTGCGCGCAGGTTCACCTCGCCCAGGGTGACGAACTGGTTCTCGGTTTCAGCGATCGCTTCGGACAGCGCGATGGCCGCCTCGCGGAACGGTCCACGGATTCCTTCTGCCGGCTCGCTGTCGAAGGGGGCGTGAATGTCGGCGATGGCGCCCGCACGGATCTCCTCGCCGGTGGTGGGGTCGTGGTAGGTCGACCCGGGCGGCTCGATGATGTGCATCCCGAACAACCCGTGGTGCCACTGGTTGAAGTCGACGTGGGTGTGGAAGAACACCGTTCCGGTGTCCACGTCCGAGTACCAGTTGTAGTTGACGAACTCGACGCCCACCGCCTGACCCGCCGCGTGCGCGAGCTCGAGCGGTTCGTCGAGTACCAGGGTCAGCCCGCGAATCTGCGAGATGCGGCGGACCTCGGTACAGAACTGCTGAGGGCCACCGCCCGGCGGCGTGCACATCCCTTCACCCAGACCGACGCCGATCCAGATGCCGGGGCGCAGGCGGTCGACGTTGCTGACCTGGATCTCGGTCGCGCCCGGCGCGCTGGGGGCGGTGAGGGTCCGGTTCTCGGTGCTGAACGGATAGATCGCCTGTTCGAACGAGAACCCGCTGATGACGCCGTCGCTGGCCTGGGTGTCGAACTGGACGAAGTGGATGTGGATGTTCGTCTTGAAGGGCTCTCCGTCCTCGGTGAGCTGCTTCAGCTCGTTGGTCAGCAGGATGTTGGCGCAGTCGCCCGCGTTGGTCCGGATGACCAGCGGCTCCTTTCTCCTCCGGCCGGACAGGATGTCGTCCTTGAGATCGTTGAGCACGAAGATCTGGCCGTCTTCGTCCACCTCGTTCGGTGTGACCTGGATGGGCGTGCTGATCGCGGAGATCGGGTACAGCCGCGTCGTTCGCAGCAGATCCGGCAGCACCTCGTCGGTCGGGCACAGTCCGTCGGGTCGAAGCGCAGTGCCCTTCTTCCCAAGCCATGGCGCGCCGGTGTGGCCCGCAGGTGAGAACGGAGGTCGCTGGGCGAGGTGAGGCCTCAACAGCGGCCAGGCGTAGCGGCCGTTGTTCGGGTTGAAGAGGATCTCGGGACGGACGCCGGGAGTCGGAGAGCGGAAGTTCGCCCACACGGTCGCGTCCTCGGGCTCACCCAGATAGAGCGGTCCCTGCGGCGTGTCCTGTCTGGCCCAGTTCCACACCGTCGCGTCGAACTTGTCCAGGCGCACGCCCGGCGGCGGGAGCTGTCGCTCGATCCACTCCTCCAGCGACTGCTGCGTGGTCGGATCCGTGACCTCGGCGGCAGGCAGAAGGGTCTTTCCCTCGACAGTCCGTCCGATGAGCCCGATGGAGTTCACCGCCCCGGGCGGCGGTGCCCTGCCTGGCAGCGGTGCGAGATCCGGCTGCCGCGTGTCGAAGACGCGCCAGAAGCTCCACATGCCCGCGAGGTAGTGGTGTCCGATGTGGCAATGGAAGAGGAACTCACCCGCGCCCTGCTGACAGCCGCCCGCGCCGCACTCGTGCTCGAGATTGAAGGTGATGCCCGGCCCGATGCTCTGGGCGTCTCGCCGCGTGGAGCCTCCCGGTGTCGGATCCTTGTTGAGGCCCTGCGCGATGAGCGACGGCTGCGCCTTGGGATGGATGGGCCAGCGGTCCGCGCCGCCATGGAGGTGGTGGACGTGGAAGACCTCGGCGCCGGCGTGAACCAGGCGCGTCTTCGAGGGATCGCCCAGGTAGGAGCGCGGAACGGGCGTGGCGGGATCCCCGAACATGTACGAGCCGTAGCCCATCGACTCATCGTCCTGGATCTGCATCCGCCGGTGGAAGGGCTCGCTGCGATAGTTGAGGGCGCGACCGCCGGGCCGGTAGATGTCGAGGAACTCGCTGACCCGCGGGAGCGGATCTCCATTGGCGTTCTCCAGTCCCTCGAAGGTCTCGTCACCAACCTCATGGTAGAGGAGCACCTGCTCGCGGAAGGCCGGCCCGGTGGGCGGCACGATCATCGCCTCCCAGTCGTTGACCGTGAGGGGCTGACCCGTCTCGGTGTGGAGGTGCTGCGAACCGGCGGGCTCCGCCACCAGCACGCCAAAGAGCCCGTGCACCGTCCGCTGCCGGCTGGAGCCGCCGGAGTGGAAGTAGTAGGCGCGCTCGGCGATGGGATCGCTCGGGAGGGGGATGCGATAGGTGACCGTCTGCCCCGGCGCGGCGAAGGTGTCGGGGTTGAATCCGACGCGGCCACCGGCGTTCTCCACCGTGTGCGCCAGGCCGAGGAACGAGACCGACGCGGGCCCGTCGTTCAGTCGGTTGGTGAAGTTGATCTGCACGCACTCGCCCAGGTTTCCGCGGATCACCAGCGGCTGGATGGCGTCCCTGCGCAGGCCGATCGACACGCGATCCGGGAATGCGGTGGCCGCTTGTCGTTGCACCTCGGCGATCCGCTCGTCGAGCACGTACATGAACCCGCCGGGATCGAAGTCACCCCAGCGGTTCAGCGGGATCGCCTGGTGGATGGCGGAGACGTTGTAGACCCTCACCGGCGCGCCCGCCGGGCAGCCGTTGATGATGTTGACCGCGCTGACCTCCGGCGTCCCCGGCAAGGTGAGCGCGATCGCCACGCCGATGCTCGCGGCCATTCCGGCGAGCAC
>JBAWAM010000813.1:0-12743 GCA_049589315.1 Myxococcaceae bacterium | reverse complement strand
CTCCAGCGGTCAGCCTGAACTGGGGACAAGGTCGATAGGGACGCTCGAAGCCCTGAAGCGCGGCGTTGGAACGCCTCGTTCAGCCCGGTAGTCGACCTTGTCGTGCTGTCCCACGTGTGCTTGCCTTGGCGCACTTTCACCTACCTCACAGAGGCATTCCTCATGTTCAGTCGTTTCGTCCCGATCAGTCTCGCAGTGGTCCTGGTCAGCGCCGCAGGCTGCAGGAGAGCCGTCCCCGATGTGGATCTCTCGGCCGCGCAGCCGCGCGTGACGGTGCTCCAGGATGAGCGGGATCCCGCAGAGGTACGCAGCGCGATCGTCAGCGCGCTTCAGGACAAGGGCTGGGTTGTCGAGGGTTCCAATGGCCCTGAGATCCTCGCGCGACTGAACCACAAGGGCGCCACCGTGCGCTTGTCGATCGTCGCGGAATCCACGCGCTTCGTGGTGACGGGCCTCGAGGCCACCGCCGCGGGGAAGAACTACGAGAGGTGGGTCAGGGGACTCGAGGGGGAGATCAACAACCGCCTGAAGCCCGCGGTGGTGGTGCCCCCGCCCTTGCCGGTGGCGGCGCTCACGCCCTCCCCGACCCTCGTGGTGTTCGAGCGCGAGCAGAGGGCCGAGGACGTCAAGGGCGCCCTTCAACGCGCGCTGTCGACGCACTCCTGGGTACTCGAGGCGGACCAACCGGAGGGCCTCACTGCGCGCCTCAACCACAAGAGGGCCCTCGTGCGCGTGCGCATCAACAGCACCACGCAGCAGGCCACCATCACGTACCTCAGCAGCGAGGGACTCTCGATCGATCCAGACACCGGCCGCTCGGATGACTACGAGAAGTGGATGCGTAACCTCGTCGACGCGATCCGCGCCCACACGAAGTGAACGTGTCGTGTTCCGGGACGCGCACGGGCGACGTCGCGGGCACCTTCGGACAGCGGCGCCGACGAGGAGCCTTTCAGCGGTTGATGACGAAGCCGCTCGCGGAGTCGAGCGACACCTTCAACCCGCCCAATGCCTGAATGAGTCGCGCGTAGTGGGCGCGCTCGGCGTCGACCTGCTGCTTGATCGTCTCTGCGTCGAACCCCTGATGTCCCAGCGCCAGCTCGAGGCGCTGCGCGGCCGCGTCGCGCTCGGTCTCGATCGCCACGCGGGCCTTCTCCGCCACGCGCCGCATCTCCTCCTGCGCGGCCTGGGTGGCCACGGCCAGCGCGGGATCGACGAAACGGTCGAACCCGGGGAATGCATTCTCGATCTCGTGACCCTTGAGGGTCCGGCCCTCCTTCTCCAGGGTCGGCAGCAGCGAGGTGTCCACGTGTGGCCTGCCGTCGGGTCCGGGGATCACGGTGAGGTGCAGGAGCCAGCGCTCGATGAACCTGGAGAGCTGTCGTGAGGGGATGCGCGCGCCGGCCGAGGTGTCTTCGGGTTCGGGCGGCTGAATGTGGAACAGCGCCTCGACGCCACGCGCCTTCAGCGGGCCACGCTGCTCGATGAACCGGAACGCGTTGCGCCCGTACGGGCCGTCGCGGAGGAACCCGAACAGGGACTCGACCAGCGGGTGGCCGGTGCCGAAGTACTCGATCTCCTCCTGCTCCACGGCGGTGTCGCGCCAGAAGGTCCCCAGCAGGGTCTTCTCCTGGGTGATGTCCATGCCGGGCAGCGCCTCGACCTTCAGCGCGTGGCCGAAGTGGAACGCCACCTGGAAGGCATCGACCTGCTCTTCGGTGTCGACGCTGAGGCCGACGCGCCGGCCGAGCTCGGAGACGGTGTCCTCGAGCCGCTCGTCGAGATCCCGCGCGATGGCCCACAGCCCGTCTTCGACGCCGCCCTCGATGGCCTCGTCATCGATGTTCATGCGGCGCTGCGCGCGCTCGACCAGTGCCTGCACGGCGTTCTCGTCGAAGCTGCGCAGGTCCAGCAGCGGATCGTAGGCGCGCTTCACCTGCTCCCGCGCCGCGGTCACCTTCTCGCTGAGCTGCTTCGCGTACGCATCGCGCTCCTCCGGCGAGGTCAGGGCGAGCTCGGTGAGCCGGGGCTCTACCTCCTCGAGCACCGCGTCGAGGCCACCGACGGGCTCGGCGAACACGCCCACCGCTTCGGCGAGGAGCTTCAGCACGTCCGACGAAAGGGTGCCGGCGGGATCGAACACGTGGATCTCCACCGGGTGCGTCTGACCGATCCGGTCGAGCCGTCCGATGCGCTGCTCCATCGTCGACGGGCTCCACGGCAGGTCGTAGTTCACCAGGTGGTGCGCGAACTGGAAGTTGCGGCCCTCTCCGCCGACCTCGGTGCAGATCAGGATCTTCGGTCCCTCCGGATCCCGGAACCGCGCCACCTGCCGGTCGCGCTCCACCAGGGCGAGATCGCCGTGGTAGCCGAGCGCCTCGATCCGCTCGAACCGGAGCTGGGTCTGGAGCCAGTCGAGGGTCGCCCTCGCCTCGGTGAAGACGAGGAGCTTCGCGTCCGGCTCGCTGCTCCAGATCGCGCGGATCACGTCGAGGAAGGTCGCCAGCTTCGCGTCGCGCTCGGGAACGCCGAGGCGATCCTGCGTTCCGGCGAGCGCCTTCGAGGTCCGCACCGCTTCGGAGAACGCCGCAGGCGACGACTCGAGGCGACGCAGGAGGTTCGACAGCGGCGCGCCACGGAGCTGCGTCTGCTCGCGCAGCGCCTCCATCACGCGGGTGCGCGCGTCGAGCTCGGAATCGGAGAGCTGCACTTTGTGCCGGCGGAGGCGCCGGGCGGCGAACCCTCCGACGATCACGCGACGGTTGCGGATGAGCCGGTCGGACAGGCTGTACGTCTCCGCCAGGTGCGTGAGCATCGCGTCCCGGTCGCGCTCGGTCTTCAGCCGGCTGTCCTTCGGGAAGCGCTTCGCCAGCGCCTTCAACGCGGGGCCGGGATCGCTCCCGTCGAGCAGCCCGCGGAGGGTCGTGGTCAGCTCCTCTTGCCGCTTCAGCGCCTCCTCGAAGCCCTCCAGGGTGGGCGCGGTGTCCGGGTCGATCAGCGTGAGCAGCCCGTGGTACTCGGCGGGGTCGAGCTGCATCGGCGTCGCGGTGAGGAGCAGCAGGCCCCACGCGTTCCCCGCCAGCGCCTTCGCCGCGGCGAACGCCTTCTCACCCTTGAGGTGGTGCGCCTCGTCGATGATCACCAGGTCCCAGTAAGCCTCCTTCGCCGAGGCCTGCTCGCGGTGCTCGTCGCCTCGGGCCAGCATCTCCAGGCTGGTGACCACCTTGTCGAAGCGCGCCCACGGCGAGACGTCCGGCCGCTCCTTCAGCGACTGCGCGTACCGGTCGCTGTCCATCAGCGTGAAGAGCTGGTTGAACTTGTGGAAGAGCTCGGCGAGCCACTGCACCGTCAGGTGGCTGGGCGCCACCACGAGGACGCGGTTTGCCATGCCGCTCAGGCGAAGCGCGGAGAAGATCATGCCCGCCTCGATGGTCTTGCCGAGGCCGACCTCGTCCGCGAGCACGAACCGGGGACGACGGGCGGAGAGCACGCGCTGGACCACGCCCACCTGGTGGGGCTTCACCATCACCCGCGAGGCGAACAGCGCCCCGAGCGCGTCGTTGCGCCGCTCGTCGTCGAGCAGCAGCGCCTGGCGGCGGAGCTCGAACGCGTGGGCGTCACCGACCCGGCCCTCCTTGAGCAACGAGACGAGGTCCGGCTTCGGTGGGTTGGCGCGAAGCTCCGTCTCCGGCAGCTCGTCCTCCTCGCCGTCGTCCTCGTACCGGAAGGCGTACCGGCGCAGCCCGCGAGCGCCCTGCTCCTCCGAGGTGATCACCGCGGCCCTGCCCTTCACGGTCTGGACGTTGTCACCCGGGACGAAGGCGTGGGAGACCAGCGCCCCTCCTTTGGTGGAGACCAGCACCGCGCCGCCCTCACGGCCGGGGAACTGGACCTCGGCCCTGATCCCCTCGTCGACCAGCGCCACGAGGTGTCCCACGCCCCACTCTGGCTGGGGCAGATAGCGGACCTTCATTCCGGGAACGAGCTTGTTCATCGGCGCCGCTCATAACGCGTCCGGGCCGCGGGCAACAGGGCGTGTGAAGGCCTGCGAAGTGGCGTGTCCGCCACCGAGGATGTCCGGTGCTTCGGTTTCCGGAGGTCGCGAACTGGCGCGCCCCGGCATGCGCGGTCACGTTGCCCCGCTTCCAACAACCAGGAGAACGTGAATGAGCCTTCGGATTGCGGCGGTGGTCGCGGCGGCTGTCTGCCTCGTCGGGTGCGGCGAAAAGGTGGAGACGACGCTGAGCGGGGATCAGCAGGTCCCTGCCGTCACCACCTCGGCCACCGGGACGGCGACAGCCGAGCTGTACGGGGAGACGCTCGAGGTCGAGGGCAGCTTCGAAGGGCTCCAGAGCGATCTTCTCGTGGCGGCCGGCAGCTCCGCCCACGTGCACCGGGCGGCCCGCGGCGCGTCTGGGCCGATCGTGTTCAACCTCACCGTGACCCCGGCGGCGGACAACCGGAGCGGGACCTTCAAGGGATCCTCGACGCTGAGCGCCGACGACCTGGAGAACTACCGGAATGGATTGCTGTACGTGAACGTCCACTCGACTGATCATCCGACGGGTGAGATCCGCGGACAGATCGAACCGAAACCGTAGCCCGCCCGTGAAACCCCGCCGCCTGTTCGTCGCTGGATCGACCGGCGCCATCGGACGCACGGTCCTTCGACTCGCCGCTGCGCGAGGGGACGACGTCGTTCCCCACGTGCGCCCGAAGTCGGCCGCCGGCGGCGCGCCGCACCCGAACGCGGCGGTGTTCGAACTGTCCGACCTCGACCCGCTCACCGAGTCGCTGCGGGGATGCACGACGGTGGTCCAGCTCATCGGCACGATGCGGAAGCGCTTCGCGACGGGAGACACCTACGAGACGAGCGACGTGGGGACGACCCGGCAGCTCGTCGAGGCAGCACGCCGCGCGGGGACGATCGATCACGTCATCCTGCTCAGCTCGGTCGGTGCGGGACGGCCCTTCGGGGCCTATCTGCACGCCAAGGCACGCGCCGAGGCGATCGTCCGCGAGGGCGGTATCCCCTGGACGGTCTTCAGGCCGTCGGCGTTCGTCGGCGAAGGCCACAAAGCGCCACCCCTGGGGGACACGATCACCCGCATGCTCGGCGCGCGCCGGCTCCAGCCGATCCGCGTCGAGGAGCTCGCGGGCGCGATCCTCCACGTTGCGCGTACCCGGCAGCCGCTCGACGCGGTCCTCGAGGGAGAGCCCTTGTGGAAAGCCGTGGCGAGCGCCCGGTAGCTGGCGGCACTCCGTTCAGACGAACTGTCGGAGCGGCTCGTACGCGGCGCGGAAATCTCCTCGCGCTCCGAGCGAGCGAAGGTTCTGCGAGCAGCCTCCGATCGCGCGGAAGAACAGCACGGCCTCGGCCGGCGGTCGGATGCGGAGGAACGACGCGACATTCTTCGCACCCAGGGCCTTGAGGTCCCTGGACACGCTGCACTGCGCGTAGTCGTACTCCGCCGCGCGGAGGGGGCGCCCGGCGATGTGGAGCACCTCGCGCACGAGCGGCCCGGCGACGGCGTCGTCGATCTCGATGGAGAAGCCCGCGTCCCGGCAGATCGCCAGCACGTCCTGCGGCTTCTGCTCGAGCGCGCTCCGGATCATGCGGCGGCTCACCTCGACGAACGATGGCGAGAAGTGCTTCACCGAGCCGAAGTCGAGGATCCCCAGCCGGCCGTCCTCCAGCACCATGAAGTTGCCGGGATGCGGGTCGGCGTGGAGCTCGCCGGTGTGCAGCAGCGGGCCGTAGATCGCGTGGATGAGCTGGCAGGAGACGCGGTAGCGCGCGTCGTTGTCCGGATTCTCCAGCAGGAACTCGCGCAGCGTGCGACCGCGAAGCAGCTCCAGGGTAAGGACGCGCTCGCGGGTGAGCTCCTCGACGACCTCTGGAACCTTGAGCTGTTCGAAGGGTCGACAGGCTTCGGCGAAGGCCCGGCACAGCTCCGCTTCGCGGCGGTAGTCGATCTCCAGGAGCATCTCGTCCCGGAGCTCCCGATAGTAGACGCGGCCATCCAGCGTCTTCGAGGTCTTCGACAACACGCCGATGAGGGTCCCCAGGTTCTCGAAATCGCTCACGAGCGCTTCGGCGATTCCGGGGTACTGGACCTTCACCGCGACCTCGCGCCCATCGTGGAGCCGGGCGCGGTGGACCTGCCCCAGGCTGGCCGCTGCCATCGCGGTGCGGTCGAATTCGGCGAAGGCCTCGTCGGGCGTCTTCCCCAGCTCCGCCTGGACCACCTTCGCCACGGCGTCGAAGGACATCGCCGGCGCCTGGTTCTGCAGGCGCGCGAGCGCGACGCGGAGCTCGTTCGGGAGGACCTCGCCATCCATGGCCGCCATCTGGCCGAGCTTCATCGCAGCGCCCTTCAATTCGCCCAGCGCATCGGCGATCTTCTCTGCGGCGCTCTTGCTGACGAGGCTGCCGTCGACTCCGGCGATGCGCTTCACGCCCCGCGTCACCGCGTCCGCGCCCACCTGGGCGGAGAGCGCGGCGAGCTTCCGGAATCGCGTGAACCGACCTGTGGGAGGACCGCTGCCGTCAGACATGACGGCCCGTATGGTAGCGCGCTACGGGGTCGGCGCGCCCCAGAGACTCTCGAGTTCGAGTTCAATGGCTTCGAAGGGGACAGCCCGGACCCGCTCGTCCGCACCATGGACGGCCATCAATTCGCACCGGCCTTCAGCCGTACTGAAGATCTCCAGGGTCTGGTTCACCGGGTTGATGATCCAGACGTGGCGCACACCGCGCCGTGCATAGCGCGGGAGCTTGAGCGCGAGATCCAACCTCGCGGTAGAGGGGGAGAGGACTTCGCACACCCAGTCCGGGGCGAGGGTGAAGTATGGGGCATCCGGAATCGCTGGCAGGCGCTCACGCGTCCAACCGGCGAGGTCAGGGACCATCACGTCCTCGACGAGGTGGAGCTCTGGTTCAAAGAGAATCCACCAGCCGCCGGGACCGCCACGACCTCGCTGGAAGGGCCCGATGAGATCGCCCCCTACCACAGAGGCGGCAAGTGCATGTCGTGCCGCCGGTCGCGGTGAGACGAAGAGCTCTCCGTCGATGATCTCGCCGACCAGATTCTCCGGCAGCTGCTCGATGTCCCGATATGTGGCAGGCCGCGCGGATCGCATACGCCTGAGAATAGCCATCCGCGCGCCCCCGTGAACTCCCGTTTCCATCCCGCCCCCCATCCGTCTACGGGAGACAGCATGCGCGATCGATCTGACATCCTCCTGGCCGACGGCCGCCCTGGCCATGCCCAACCCTCCTCCAGCTTGAGCTGCGGCGCGTTGCACGGTTCGCGGTCGTGCGCCTCGTCCGCGGCGCTGGCCGGTTCCAGCGAAGTCGCCTTCTTCGGCGCGCGATCTCCGCCGAGCGGCTGGCGCTGAATCCGCCAACCCGAGGCGGGAGGTACCAGCGTGAAGGAGAGATCCGGAGCACCTCCGGCGCATCAGAGACCGGGGAACCAGGCGGTTTCCGGAACGCCCCGACCAGGTCGGTCTCAAGAGCCGGCGATAATCCGCACGAACCGTGGGCCAGCTCGCCTGGCCGAGTACGCAGAGGTGAGTAAACGAATTCGGAGCCGAAGCGGCATCCATCAACGTTTCTGGGGCTGCGTAAACGTTTTCGGAGCATTATGCCGTGACTCGTAAGCGTTTTAGAGAATGTTTGCTGTGATATAAACGTTTTCGAGCAGGCGTAAACGGATTCGAGGTTCGGATGACGGATGTGAGCGCGGTAGAGCGCCTCCTCCACGAGAGCAGGCGGGTAGAAGGGCTGACCCTGTTGGTGCATCGGTTGCCCACTTGCCAGTCATGTGCCCACGAGGGACGCCTCGAATCGGCGGTCGTCCGCGACGATCACGAGGGGACGGCGAGGTTCTGGTGCCTTCGACACTATGCCCTCCATGGGCGAGGCGTGGGGCCGGACACCGCGAAGGTGCTCATCGAGACCGGCGGCGGCGCATCGCTCTCCGTCCCGAGCGACTCAGTCCCGGTCGGGTACGCATGGCTGATCAGGGAGTTCCAACTCGCGGTTCTTCCGCCGCATCGGTTGAGCTTCATCGGCACGACCCATGTCCGGCGCGAGCTCCGCGATCGCATGCAACTCCAGCGCGTCTATCCGCCCGGGTACGCGCCTGATCCGACCCTGATGGGGCAGCTCGAGTTCGCGCTCAAGTACGACGGGCTGAATCTGGAGGTTCTGGGCGCCTTCTTCGACCGGGTCGACCAGGAGCTGTTCGAGAGGGAGTTGACCGAGACGGTAGGTCGGCAGCCTTTCGGTCAATACTCGCGACGCCTGTGGTTCGTGTACGAATGGCTGACCGGACGCCAGCTTCCGGTCCCGGACCTGACCCAGGGTTCCTACATTCCCCTTCTGGATCCGGATCAGTTCTACACGGGGACGGTCCGTCGAGTACGTCGTCAGCGCATCAACGAGAACCTGCTCGGGACGCGGACTTTCGCGCCGATGGTGCGCAGGACCGAGACACTGGCGCAATTCGAGACGAAGGCGATCGGCAACCGAGTCGTCGAGATCGTGAACCGCTACGACGAGGACGCCCTCAAGCGGGCGATCAGTTATCTCTACACGAAGGAGACGCGGTCCTCCTTCGGGATCGAGGGCGAACGTCCCAACGCGAGCCGCGTGGAGCGGTTCATCGCGCTGCTGCAAGCGGTACCCAGGCTCCAGGCGCTCACCAAGGAGGCGCTGATCGAGCTGCAGAACGCGACCGTCGATCCGCGCTTCGCGAACAGCGACTACCGGGATGACCAGGTCTATGTCGCGATGGCCCTGGACCTCGTGCGACAGCGCATCGAGTACATCGCGCCCAGACCCAAAGACGTACCGGAGTTGATGGATGGGTTGCTCGAGTGCCTCGCGCGGCTGGACGAGGCGCAAATCGATCCGGTCGTGCAGGCCGCCGTCATCTCCTTCGGATTCGTTTTCATCCACCCGTTCTCCGACGGGAACGGGCGCCTCCACAGACTGCTGATCCACTACATCCTCTCCCGGCGCGGCTTTACGCCGAGAGAGCTGATCTTCCCGGTATCGGCGGTGATGGAGGCAAAGCGCAACGAGTACGACGCCTGCCTGGAGACCTTCTCTCGGCCACTGATGCAGTTGCTGGACTACGACGACGAAGATGGGGTCGTGACCGTCCATGGCGAGACGGCGCGGTTCTACCGGTACTTCGATGCGACCCGAATGGCCGAGGACCTGTTCCATTGGGTGGTCGAGACCGTGGATTCGGAGCTTCAGCATGAACTGGAGTTCATCGTCCGATTCCGCGAAGCACGTGCCGCCATGGCCGAAGTCGTGGACCTGCCCGACAGGCTCGCCAACCTGTTCGTCAGGCTTTGCCGCCAGAATGGAGGCCGCCTTTCGCAGAGGAAACGGGCGGAGCATTTCCCGATGTTGACGGACGATGAGGTGGCAGCGCTCGAGGAGATCGTCCACGGACAGCTCATGGCGCAACCGCCCGCCGCGAAGAGCGAGCCCGCGCCATCCAGCGGCCAGGACACCTCCGAGGCGCCGACGCGCGCGCCAAAGCACACGTATCGTTCACCCCGGAAACGCTGAGGATCGTGCACCCGCCTGGTCGTCAGCCTGAGTCGGTCCTGGCCGCCGGACCGACCCCGCGCTGGCGTCCGCCCAGGCCTTGAATCACCCGCGTGGCGATCCTCCGGAACAGATTCCTCCCGGGTTGCAGCGCCGGCGCGGGGATGTTCTCCGGGGTGATCTCCAGCGAGTGGGCGAGATCAGCCTCGAAGTCCCGCGACAGCTCCGCGGCGAGCTCCGAGCTGCAGAAGGCGAGCGATCCCTCTTCGAGCAGATTCATCGAGAGTGGCTCGAGGTTGATCGACCCGATCACGCAGACGTCTTCGTCCAGCACCGTCGTCTTCGCGTGAAACATCGACGACTGGTACTCCCAGAGGCGCACCCCGCCATCGAGCAGACGCCGGTACGTCGCGCGGCCGGCCTCGCGGATCGCCGGCACGTCGTGGATGGGCCCTGGGACCAGCAACCGCACGTCGACGTTGGCTCGAGCCGTCGCGATCAGCGCATTTATTTGTGGAGGTTCGGGCGAGAAATAGGCGGACGACATCCACAGACGGGATTTCGCCGAGGAGAACACGAGGTGCATCAGTTCGCGGGCGCGGGCGCCGCCGAAGTTCCGCGAGCTGCTGTCGATGAACGCCGCGGCGATGGCTCCGGCAGGCACGGGCCAGGGAAGCTCGTCGAGGGGCGGCAGCGGACCTCCGGCTTTCCGCCAGTTGTCGAGGAAGGACTGCTGCATGAACCGCACGACCGGCCCGTCCACGCGCACGTTCGTGTCCCGCCACTCCCCGGGTTGGCGCCCATCGCCGAGAAACGTGTCCCAGATGCCAAAGCCGCCGGTGAGCCCCCGCTGCCCGTCGATGACGATGACCTTCCGATGCGATCCCGCGGTGTTCGTCGTGCCGTACAGGCGAACCTCACAGCCCAGCTCCTCCAGGCGAGGCTGTACCTGGGTGGTGAAGCCCTGGCGCGATCCCCATTGATCCACCACGACGCGCACCGGGACGCCCGCGCGCCTTCGTTCCTCGATGGCGTGGAGCACGCGATCGGACGCGTGGCCGGGCTTCCAGATGTACATGAGGATGTGGACGCTCTTCTCCGCGCTCGAGATCAACGTCTCCAGCGCGTCGAACACGGCGCCGTTGCGGATCACCTCGACCCGGTGCGCCGGCTCCATCACCCGCCCGGTCGCCTGCGCGAGCAGCCCGGCGAAACGTCCTCCTGAGGACTGGGACATGCCCGGAATCTGCGCACGATGGACGGGCTCGCCCACCCGCTATCGGGCGAGGTTCACGTTCACGTACGCGTCCTCCCCCGTCACCTCCCGGACGACATACGGGGCGAGCCATTCGGGAATCACGACCTGTGTGCTCGCCGAGGGCAGCTCGACCTCGGCCAGGAACAGGTCCCTGTCCAGGAAGGCGTCCACCTCCCAGACGAGATCGCCGTCCTCGATCAGGGAGCGACGCTTCTGCACGCGTCGGCCTTCCGTGAGGGGCCACATCTTCTCGAACAGGTCGGCCGGCGTCTCCTCTTCGACCTCGATCCGCTCGATGCCGCGGCCCAGCTTCACCGTTCGAAAGAAGCGCTCACCGTTCGCGTCGTTCACCCGACGAAGGCGCTCCTGAAGCCGCTCTCCGGGAATCCAGCCCTGCCGGATCTCCTTCACCGGCGCGGTGCGCGCGCGGTCTGGAAATCCAGAGAGCAGGTACTTGCGCTCGATCTCCACGTCGGGAACTCGCGATTCGGACATGGCGGCATCATCCGCCCCCCTTCTCAAAGAAGCGAGCAGGCAGCAGATCGGGGCGATGCAACGCGCCGTGAGTGCAGTCGTGTCGAGCTTGTTCATTGCCATCGCTGCCGGGTGTCCTGAGGGCGCCGCCGATTCCGACGTTGATGCCGGAGACATCAACGGAGACGGAGGAACGTCGGATGGTGGTGCCATTCCAGACGCCGGACCTGGACCGACGGGCGAGATCCCGTTCTCGCAATGGTGCTCCACAGTCGAAACCGGACTCCAGAACTGGATGCTCCGGTCACAACAGGTCTGCGGCCAGACCGGGATCACGCAGGCGGATCTTCCGCACCTCGCAGGGAGTTCCCTGGGCATTCCGGTCAACGCGGTGCCACTGGCCGGGATCGTGACCTGCGAGCCGACAGCCCACCTCGGCGGAATGACCGGGGCGTTCGCCAATGCCATCCAGGCGGGCCGGATGACCTACGACGGCAAGAAGGCGGCTGAATGCCGCGAGCTCGGACGCGCCAGCGACGGGGGCATCGACGCCATGGGAGGTGGTCACTACCTGATCGACCCCTGCGGCTCGGTCCTCACGGGCAACGTCGCCGTGGGTGAGAGCTGCCAGATCAGCGAAGAGTGCGTGAGGGATGCCTACTGCAAACCCGGGGCGGCAAACTCCTGCGCGGGCGTGTGCGCACCGAGGCTCGCGCCAGGTGCTGCCTGCGTCCCGGGGCGCGATCTCTGCGGGGTCGATGCGACGTGCAAAGACAATGGAAGCGGCGCGTTCGTCTGCATCGAGAATGGAGGTGAAGGCGCCATGTGCCAGAGGGTCGTGGGGCCATTCTGCAAGGCGGGCCTCGCCTGCAGCGCGTCCGGCACCTGCGTCACCCCGGCAGCCGAAGGCGGCGCCTGCACGGACAAGAGCGACTGCCAGAGCGGCCTGACCTGTCCGGCCGGCAGGTGCATTCCTCCCGTCGCGCTGGGCGAGGCGTGTGGCGCGGGCCTGGCGGGGTGTGGCCCCTGCCTGCGCTGCCAGGACGCCGCCGAGGTCGCCGCTGGAACTCAGGCGACATGTGTCGCCTGGGAAGTGGGCGCGACCTGCCGTACCGACGCCGATTGCCCGGGGAACGCGTTCTGCAGCGCCAGCAGCTGCTCGTTGAAGCCGAAGAATGGAGAAGCCTGCTTCGTCCTCTCGTTCGAGGACGGCTCGCTCCCGATCGAAGCCGCCCGCGGCAACTGCCTCTACGACGACGCGTTCTGCAAGCGCGCCGATCCGACCAGCCCCAACGGCACGTGCGCGCCCGCCGCGGCCAGGCTCGGCGAGGCGTGCTCCAACGCGCCCGCGATCGACAAGGCGGGCTGTGCCGAGGGCTTCTGCAGCGACACCACCGGCACCTGCGTGGCGCTGCTCGCTGCGGGCGAGGCCTGCAC
>JBAWAM010000812.1:0-10726 GCA_049589315.1 Myxococcaceae bacterium | reverse complement strand
GGACGGGGCGGGCGCCGAGCCGGGCAGCGGAATCGCCGCGCCGGACGAGACGGGAGCGGGCGCCGAGCCCGGCAACGGAATCGCGTCAGGCGTGTGCTCGACGGCTGCTCCCGGCTTGATCGGAAACAGCGTCTGGCATTTCGAGCACTTCAGCTTTGCTCCGCCGGGCGGAATCCGCTTGTCGTCGATGTTGTAGTTCGTGTGGCAAGACGGACACGTGGCTCGCATGTCGCTCCCGTTGAGGCCGCAAAGTGGGGTGCGTTGGGCGGCGGCACGTTAACAGAGGGGCGGCGCAATGCGCAGAAGACGTCCAGCGCGCCTGCTCTCCGGCAGGCCAGCCGCACGCCCGGATTTTGGTGACGCACATGGGACCCCGTGGTAGTCGGGTGGTCCCGTCCCACCTCCCTTCACATGACCGAGCGCGCACCTCATCTCTCGATCGTGATCCCCGTCTACAACGAGGCGGCGATCGTCGCGTCCGCCGCGGCAGAACTCTGTCAGGGGCTCGAGGCGCGCGGCCACGATTACGAGGTGATCTTCGCCGAGAACGGCTCGCGCGACGCCACCCCGAAGATCCTGGAGGGGCTGGCCGAAGCGAATCCACGCATCCGCTGGTTCCACTCCGACCAGCCGAACTACGGCGTGGCGTTGAAACGCGGCATCCTCGAGGCGCGCGGCGACATCGTGTTCTGCGACGAGATCGACCTCTGCGACCTGACGTTCTACGACCAGGCGCTGCCGCTGATCGAGACCCAGGGCGTGGATATGGTGATCGGGTCGAAGGCTGCGCGCGGCGCCAGCGACCAGCGTCCCCTCGTCCGTCGCGCCGCCACCCGGATCCACAACAAGCTGCTCAAGGTGACGCTCGGGTTCAAGGGCACCGATACCCATGGGCTGAAGGCGTTCCGCCGGGAGCGGCTCCTTCCGGTCATCCGGAAGTGCGTCGTGGACATGGACGTGTTCGCCAGCGAGTTCGTGATCCGCGCCTGGCGGGAGGGGCTCCACGTGATGGAGATCCCCATTCAGCTCCAGGAGAAGCGCAAGCCCTCCATCCACCTCTTCCGGCGCGTCCCCAACGTGCTGAAGAATGTGGGCAAGCTGGTCTACGTGATCCGGGTTCGCGGCGAGTAGGCGACGCGATGGCGCTGGCGAGCATCTCCGTCGACCTCGATTCGCTCCCGCACTATTGCCGGATCCACGGGCTCGACGAAGGCATTCTGGACGATCGCGCGCGACGGCTCGTCTACGAGCGCGCCATCCCGCGCTACCTCGAGCTGTTCGACCGGCTCGGGATCCGGGGCACGTTCTTCGCGATCGGGCAGGACCTGTCCGAGCCGTCGGCGGTGTCGATGCTGCGGCAGGCGCATCTGGCCGGTGTGGAGATCGGGAACCACAGCTTCTCGCACGACTACGCGCTCACCCGGCTGCCGGCGGGTCGCATCCGGGAAGAGGTCCTCCGCGGCGACGAGGCCATCGAACAGGCGATCGGCCAACGCCCCAGCGGTTTCCGGGCGCCCGGCTACACCCTCAATGCGGCCCTCTATCGGGTGCTCGAGGAGCGCGGCTACGCCTATGACTCCTCCACCTTCCCTGCCGCCCCGTACTACCTCGCGAAGGCAGGGGTCATGGGCGCGCTGCAGCTCGCCGGACGGCCCTCCCGTGCGATCCTCGACTCGCCGCGGGTGCTGACGGCGCCCAGGCGCGTCTACCGGCCGGACCCGAACGCGCCGTATCGGCCGGGAAACGGCGAGGTCCTCGAGCTGCCGATCGCGGTCGCGCCCGTGTCGCGGTTCCCGTTCATCGGAACCTTCGCGGTCGCGCTGCCGGGGACGGTGGTCCGGGCCGCGTACCTTCCGCTGCGGTCCGAGCCGTTCTTCAACTTCGAGCTGCACGGGGTCGACGTGTTGGACCAGACCGACGGCATCCCCGAGGCGCTGGTCCTGCGTCAGCGCGACCTCCGGATTCCGGCGGCCCGGAAGATGGCCCGGCTCACCCGCATCTTCGGCTGGCTGCGTCGCGACTTCGACGTGGTGACGTTGGCGGAGGCGGCGCGGCGCCTGCGGTGATCCCGCATCTGGTGTAGATACGCCTGCATGCTCGAGAGACTCGGCGACCGGGTGAAGGGTCGGCTCAAGGATTGGACCCTGAAGATGGCGGGCGATGACGCCGGGCAGCGTCTCGCGTCGGTGGCGCGTCCGGAGAACGAGTACGGCGTGGACCCGTTCGGGTTCAGCCTCGAATATGCGCTCTCCGCGCTCGCGCCGTTCGTCTGGTTCTACAAGCACTACCACCGCGTGCAGACCCACGGGATCGAGAACATCCCGCCGGGGCGGGTGCTGCTGGTGGGGAACCACTCCGGTCAGATCCCGATGGACGGGGCGATGATCGGCGTGGCCATGCTCACCGAGGCGAAACCTCCCCGCGCCATGCGCAGCCTCGTGGACAAGTGGGTTCCGTCGCTCCCGTACGTGTCGACATTCATGGCGCGGGTCGGGCAGGTCGTGGGGACCCCGGAGAACTGCCGGCGTCTGCTCGACCGCGAGGAGGCGATCCTGGTCTTCCCCGAGGGCACCCGCGGGATCGCCAAGCTGTGGCCCCAGCGCTACCAGCTCCAGGACTTCGGGCTCGGGTTCATGCGCCTGGCGCTGGAGACGAAGACGCCCATCGTGCCGGTGGCGGTGATCGGCGCCGAGGAGCAGGCGCCGGCGATCATGGACGTCAAGCCGGTGGCGAAGATGCTGGGCATGCCGGCCTTTCCGATCACGCCGACCGTGCTGCCGCTGCCGTTGCCCTCGCGGTACCACATCTACTTCGGGGAGCCGATGCACTTCACCGGGCGCCCGGACGACGAGGACGCCGAGCTCGACAAGAAGGTGCGCACGGTGAAGTCGACGCTTCAGGCGATGATCAACGACGGGCTGCGCGAGCGGACGTCCATCTACTTCTAGGCAGGGACGAGGACGCGATGAAACCGGCCGTCGTGGTGACGGGGATCAGCGGGAACCTGGGGCGTACGCTCACCAAGCTCCTGCACAAGAAGGAGCGGGTGATCGGCATCGATCGTCGCCCGTTCATCGGCAAGCCGAAGGACGTCGAGATGCACCAGCTCGACCTCCGGAAGAAGAAGGCCGAAGACGTCTTCCGCAAGGGGAACATCAAGGCCGTCATCCACATGGGGATCATGCACGACCCCCGGATGAGCGAGGAGGAGCACCACTCGTTCAACGTGATTGGCACCACGCGCATCCTCGACTACTGCGCCCGCTACGGGGTGAAGAAGGTCGTGGTCCTCTCTTCGGCGAACGTGTACGGGCCGTCGCCGGAGAACTCGAACTTCCTCACCGAAGAGGCCCCGTTGATGGCGGCCGGCCGCTTCTCCGGCGTGCGCGACCTGATCGAGGTCGACATGCTGGCCAACGGGTTCTTCTGGAAGCACCCGGACATCCAGACGGTGATCCTCCGGCCGGTCCACATCGTCGGGGCGATGATCAAGAACGCGCCGTCCAACTATCTGCGCCTCAAGCACCCGTGGATGCTCGCCGGATTCGATCCGATGGTGCAGCTCATCCACGTCGAGGACGCGGCCCGAGCCATGATCGAGGCGCTCCGTCCCGAAGCGCGCGGCGTCTACAACGTGGTCGGGCCGGGCGAGGTGCCGCTGAGCTCGGTGTTGCGGGAGCTGGGCCATTCGCCGATCCCCGTGCCACACCCCCTGGCACGGACCGTCCTGAGCTTCATGTTCAAGTACCGGATTGCAGAGTTCCCGACGCCCGAGCTCGACCACATCCAGTTCCTCTGCGCGGTCGACGGCTCCAGGTGGGTGAGTGACGTCGAATGGAAGCCCAGGTACTCCATGCGGGACACCATCCGCTCCGTGCTGGGCGGCGAGTAGGCACCTCGCAGATATCTAACGTCCCTGCCACGATCCTGACAGCGCTGTCAGGGCTGCCTCGCTTCTGCTGAGGGCTTCTGAGACAGGAGCTTTTGCAAGTCAGCGAATTCAGGGACGTTCGGGAAGGCGGCCGCATGGCATCTGCTTTGCTCATAGGCAGGGCAGGACGCAACACGGTCCACGACTGGGTAGGGGGTTCCATGGGGGAACTCCCGTCGCCCGCCGCCTCGGCCGGCCCCGAGACGGCGGGCGGTTTTTTTTCCGGCGTGGCGACCGCGACCGCAGTCTTCCTGCTGAAGCGGGTGGACAAAGCCCACACCTCCGACTACATGGCGCGCCACTCGAGGGCGCCTTTCGGGCGCCCTTCTTTCCGGGGGGAACCCAGATGAACCGTTTGTTCGCAGCAGTGGCGATCCTTGCGTGCGTTTCGGCGTGTGGCGTGAGCGACGTGGAGCTCGAGGATGACGTCCTCGACGAGGGCAGCGAAGGTCTCTCCGCGTACCAGCGGAGCTTCGTCACGGCCCGTCGCGACTTTCGCAAGTGCATGTTCCCGATGTGCGGAGGCTGGTACGTCGCCGACGTGAATCGGAAGACCTCCCGCGAGGAGTACGTGAAGGCGCTGGACTTCGGACCTTCCGGCTTGTCGGAGGAGGACGTCTGGAAGGCGGAGGGCGCCGGCCAGGGCGAGCTGCTCCTGCGAGGGAAGCTCGGGCAGAAGGGTCGGGACGGCTTCCGCACCTTCATCGTCAGCGAGGCGTACCGCGGAATGCCCGGGGTACAGCCTGTCGCCGGCGAGGAGTTCTACCAGGCCAATGCGCTCGGAATCACCTGCATCACTGCGCCCTGCTTCTCCGAGACGGCTTCGAAGCTGAACTCGAGCTCGAAGACGCGCTTCTCCTCCTATTCCGTGGCGCGCGCCTCGAGGACGCTGGTGGATCAGGAGTGGCTGATCAACCGGATCGCGCACCACGATGCGATCGTCGCGGGGACGCTCACGAAGGGGCAGAATTTCCCGGGCGGGCGCGACCTGGTCCTGGACGCGAGCCAGGTATATCTGCGCCTGCCGGAGCAGGCGGGGCCCTGTCCCGTCATGAAGCTCGCCGCGTGCCCGGAAGGGAAGGCCTGGTCATTCGAGCGGAACGCGGATCGTTGCGCGCTGCCCGTCGGCTGCATCGAGGCGGGCGCCTGTGCGGCGTACGTCCCCCAGTGTGATGACGGCTACACGCTGAAGTCGTGGACCGGCGGGATGTTCGCCTGCTCGGCCTATGCATGTGACCCGACCTTCACGGTCGAGTAGCGCCGGGTCGCCAGCGGCCGGTCAGGAGGGGCAGGGCACGCCCACGTCGGTGCCGAAGCACGTTCCGGATGGCGTCGGGTCCTGGGGCGGACCTCACCCGATGCTGCATCCGGGACACTGGCGCCCTGCGCCACGCTTCGCCCGAGCTGAGCGAAGCAACCGGCGCTCCCGTTCGGCGCCTGCCCTCGACGCACGGACATGGGTTGCATCAAGCCCCCGCGAGCGCCTGTTTGCGGCGCGAGGCGAGGAACACGAGAACCGCCGTGACGACCACCGTCGCGAGCGTGCCGGCGAACCACGTGCGCGTGTCCCCTCGCGTGGCCCAGAGCAGCAGGAGCACGCCGGGGGCGAATTGGAGCACGCGCCGCAGCTCGAGGCGGCGTTGCGAATCATCGAGCAGCTTCTCCGTCCAGCGTCCGCGGTGCACGACGATCGCGACCGCAAGGAGCAGTGCCTGCGCGCCGGCGAGCCATGCATGGTCGCCATAGAAGTCGAGGAGCGTCCGGGCCAGGAGAACGCCGGCTGCCACGGTGACGAGCGAGATCATCCACCCGGTCGCGGTCTTCCGGGGACCTCGGGCGACCAGCCACAACTCGACGAGGAGCAGCGCGTAAACAATGAGCGGGATGAGGGCGTAGAAACCGTCGAAGACGAAACGGGTGTCCGGAACCGGGTCGAGCTTTGGCGCGGCGCCGGCGATCGCCGATTGAATCAAACCCGTCGCGATCTCATCCATCTGGCTGTTCTCGGGGCCCCGATTGCTGAGCACCACGACCGAGAGCTGAGGACCGGGGACCCAGGCGAGGTACGAGGTCCAGCCCATCGGGAAAAGTGCGCCGTTGTGCCAGAGCCACGCACCGTCCGTGGTCTCCTTCGTCGCGATCCCCAGTCCGTAGCGCTTCTTCCGGGGGCGCGTCAGCTCGCGATACAGCTCCTCGCCGAGCACCTTCCCGCCGTGGAGTGCCTGGTTCCAGCGGTGGAGGTCCGCTGCCGTCGAGTAGAGATTGCCGGACGCGCCTCGACGACCCGGCCCCACGGGGTCGAGCCACAACCACGAGGCCGAGGGAAGCGAGAGCGCTTTCAGGTAGAGCGTACCGTCGCCGAGCCGGGCCCTCTGCTCCTGCGCGCCCGCCAGGAACACGCCCGTATCCATCATGCCGAGCGGGCGCAGCAGTTCCTGCTCCAGGAACTGCGCGTACGGCCTACCGCTCACCTCGGCGACGAGGAGTCCGGCCAGCGCGAAACCCGTGCCTGCGTACAGATGATCAGTGCCCGGGGTGAACTCGAGCTCCAGACCTCGCACGCACTCCAGGAAGCGTGCGCGTGTCCCGGGTTCCTCGCTGTCGATGTTGCTGCACACCTTGCTCCCGGCGGGCAGTCCACAGGTGTGGCTGAGGAGGTGCTCGACCGTGCAGGTCTGTCCATCCCGACGGAGACCGCCCTCGAGCGCGGGGAGGATCCGGGTGACCGGAGTATCAAGCGCTATCCTGCCCTGCTCGACCAGGCGAAGCACCGCGGCCGCCGCGAACTGCTTGGACACGGAGCCGATCCAGAAGACGTCGTCTTCGCGGATGGTGCGGGCGGTCGCCTGATCGCCGTTCCCCACGTATTCGAAGATCGTCCGCTCGCCCTGCCGCACCGAGACCACGCCACTGAATCGCTGCTCACGCAGGACCGAGCGCCATCCGCTCAGCAGCGGCGCCAGGTCGGCGCCCGGCTCGACCGCAGAGGATGTGCTCGGCGCGAGCGTGACAAGAAACACCGCGAGCGCCGCGAGGCTCCGGACTCGTTCCAGGGTGGTCATGGGATCAGAACCCCGCGAACGCCTTCTGGAAGTCGCGGACAGAGTCGATCAGGTCGGTCGTGGTCTTCACCACCTGGGCGGTGCCGATGGCGAGCCGCAGCGGGACGGTGATCCCCTTGGAGAGCTGGAGCGCGCCGACCACGTCCACCGCCAGCTTGGCGCCGGCCAGGGTGATGTCCAGCCCGCTCCCGCCCTCGCGCTTCAACTTCACCAGCGCGGCGGCGTCGAGCGTTCCCACCACCAGGTCTCCGACGATCGGGACCGCGCTGAATCCGGCCTGGGCGGCGAGCTTCGCCACGGCCTCGGTGATCTTCTTCTTCACCGTCGCGGGAAGCGCGTCGAAGAAGCGCTCGAAGAGCTGCGAGGCGGCGCGGATGCCCTCCTCGGAGATCGGGAACTCCTTCCCGCCGATGCTCACCTTCCGTCCGGTGGTCAGCAGCGCGCCGGCGGCCTGGCCCAGCTCGTCCATGGCGCCGTTGAGGTTTCCGACGGCGAGCCGCTCCAGCGCCTCGAACAGGTTGCTGACGGTCTTCGTTTCGACCACCGCAGCGTTCAGTTCGGCGTTCTTGAACAGCTTCCCCATGCTGCCGGGAAGCCCTGAGAGCGCGTTGAGGAAGGCGGTCGCCGCGGCGGGGTCCGTGTCAGCGACCACGCGGCCCATCTTCGCCAGCGCGTGGGTGAAGTCGGGGAGGTCTTTGGCCTTCACCGCCTTCGCGACCTCGAGCAGCGCCTCGCCCACCGCGTCATTGCCCAGCAGGCTGCCGGTTGCGGCGACGGCGTTGGCGAGCCACGGCGGGAGATCCAGCTTCGCGGCGATCGCCGCCATCATCCGCGTGCGCAGTCCCAGCGGGAGGGTGCCCAGCACGTCCCCGAGCTCCCGAACGGACCCGGCGAGGTCCTTCACGCGGACCTTCTGAGCCAGCTCCATCGCCTCCGGGATCGCCTTGCCCACCCGGAACAGGTCTTCCCCGTTGGTCAGACCGAGCGGCGCCATCAGGCTCTTCACGGTGGAGTTCTTCGCGAGCGCGTTGGCCACGTCCTTCGCCACGGCCTGCTGGCCCATCATCCCGCGGATCGCGCCGGACACGTCGCCGTTCACGAGCTTGATGACCGAGCCGTGCAGCTTCCTGTTGGTGACGAGCTGCCGGACCACGCGCGGATCGGTGAGCAGCGACCGGGCGATGCCCTCCGCCCCATCCGACTCGAGCTGGCTTGCCGCCTTGATGATGCCCTTCTCCACCAGCGGCGCGACGTGCGGGGCGGCGGCGATCAGGTGCTTGAGCGCGCCCTTCCAGTCACCCTTGCTGGCGGCGACCGCGGCATCGAGGACGGGCTGGACGGCGCCGCTCGCGTTGAGCAGGTCCGTCGGCGACAGCCCCAGGCGGCGGAGGCCCTCGAGCACCGCGGGGTGGGACAGGTTCAGGTTGCCCGTGCCGCCGCCGGCGGGCACGTCGAAGGCCGGGTTACCGACGATGGGTCCCCGGGTCCACAGCTCGCGCTCACTGGCAGTGGCGCCGTTGAAGCGGGCCGAGGTGTCCAACGCGCCGAGCAGCGCCGCCGTGTCTGCCTTGCGGACGTCCTGGTCGAACGCGTTCGCCGGGACATGCACCGAAGGCGTCCGGTCGGCGATCGCCGGAGCCGGAGTCCAGATGCGGGGAACGACCGAGCTACGGGAGTCGAGGTGGAGACGTTCGGTAGGCATCACCGGATGTGTCGGTCAGTACGCCCCCGAAGTTGTCCTCGTAACTGGAAACCTTCGTTACATCCCCGCGTCCGGGGCAGGCGGCGTGTAGGGGGCGGAGAGGTCTTCCTCGAAGGGCCCCCCCGTCTGCCTCGACAGGAACCAGGCCCCGTCCCTCCAGACGAACTCGGACACCACCGTGTCGTCGTGTTGGGAGAGCGACGGGAGCCGATGCCAGCTCAGGCGCGACACCACCCTCGCCTCGAGGCCATCCGCGGAGAGGGTGAGTTCGGTCAGCTCGTAGTCGGCGATGTGTAGGTCTCGGTCGTCCTTCATCAGCCGGCGGCCCTCTTCGAAGGCTGCGCGGCGCTCCGGGACAATCAGGAGGGCCGCTCCCCCGTAGTCCTTCCAGCGTACACGGTGGTGGAATAGATCCGCTGTGGTGCGAAGGCCTTCGGCACCGGAGGACCGCATCGCGTGGGCGCACGCCGAGGAGGCGAGGAGGGCGACGAGAAGGAAGAGGGCAGGCACACGAAGAGAGCGAGACACCACGCGACGGTATCACGCCGTCTGTTAAGGTCGGCGGCCTCGCCCGAGTCTCCGGGGTTGCGCGAACATGGCTAAATCATTGGTGGAAAAGTACGAGCAGATCCTCGCCCAGGATCCGGCTTCCACCGTCTTCGTCGAACTGGCAAAGGCCCTCCTCGAAAAGGGGGACAACGAACGTGCGATCGAGGTCTGCCAACGCGGGCTCGAACACCACGCCGCTTCGGTCGTGGGGCGCGTGCTCCACGGCAAGGCGCTGATCAACCTGGGGCGGCCCGCCGAGGCGATGCTGCAGTTCGACCAGGCGATCGCGATCGATCGGAACAACCCGCACGCCTACAACCTCATCGGTGAGGTCCTCCTGCACAAGGGCCTCTACCGGTCGGCGCTCCCGCTGCTGAAGAAGGCGGCCGCGCTGCAACCGAACGACGGCCGGGTACGTCAGTGGCTGGAGCAGACCCAGACTGCCCTCGCCGGCGGTCCGGCGCCCATCCTCGGTGACCTCACCCAGGTCGAGCTCCAGGCATCGCCGCCGCCGGAGCCCCCGCCTCCGCCTCCGCCGGAGGACGCAGTGCCGCCGCCACCTCCGGAGGCCGTTGCGCCGGCAGAGCCCGTGGTGTCGTCCGAAAACGAGGCCCCGACGCAGATGTTCGAGGTGCCCCCGCCTCCACCGGAGTCGTTCCCGTGGCCGCAGGAGTTCGATGCGCCTCCGCCGCCGGTCGAGGAGGATCGCGACCGGACCGAGGTGGGGATCCCTGCGTACGTACCGACGCAGATTCCGACGCCGACGGATGTTCCTGTCGTCGTGGCGCCGCCGGAGCCGCCGGCCGACCCCTTCGACGCGGTGCCGAAGCGGACGCAGACCTCCGAAGTCGTCGCCGGGCTGACCGACACCTTCGAGGCGTTGACCGCCGGGGTGCCCACCGCGGTGATGCAGATCCCGGTACTGGGGCCGGATCCGAAGAGTGAGCCAACCATCGCGGTGAACGAGGAGCTCTACCGGGATGGCCAGGTCGCGCAGGCCGCGTCCGGTGAAGCCTACGCAGAAAGGGACCGCGGCCTGTTGGGTGCGCTCCCGGCGCCGACGGAGGTGCAGCCCGCCCGGAGGCCCGCCCCGGTCTCGCGCGGGGGCGGACTGCTCGGCGATCTCCCCGACCTTCCCGAGCCGATGTCGTCGCTCGAGGTGCCGAAGGTCGAAGTCTCCGCCCAGGCGGCGGAGGCCATCGCCCGCGAGTACGAGCGCGAGCTGCGCGAGAAGCTTGCGCAGAGCAAGGCGCAGAAGTCGTTCCTGGCACGCAACTGGATCAAGCTCGCCGCCGGCGGGGTGGTGGCGCTGGTGCTCGCCGTGGGTGCGGTCGCGTACTGGCAGACCCTGAGCGTCAATCAGGGAAGCCTCGCGGACGCGCTGGCCGAGGCGAAGAAGGGTCTCGCCGAAGACACCCGGGCGTCCTACTCCACTGCGCTCGCCGCGCTCGCGCGGGCCACCCGCATGGACGAGGACCACGC
>JBAWAM010000811.1:0-1853 GCA_049589315.1 Myxococcaceae bacterium | reverse complement strand
GGATCATCGTCGGGCACTCCGAGACCGGGGTCATTCCCAAATTCGACACGCTGTACACGGTGATCCGCCTCACCTCGGCCGGCCTGGTGCGGACGCTTCCGGGCGATTACGGCGCGACGCTCGACATCGTCCCGGTGGACTGGGTGGCGGACGGCGTGGTGGCTGCGGTCGAGTCCTTCGAGAAGACCGTCGGCCGGACGCTGCACCTCGTCTCCGATGCGCCGGTCACGCTCAAGGACATCAACGGCGTGTGCGCGGAGTTCCCGTCGTTCCTCGTTCCCCGGTACGTGCCGCGCCACCTGTTCGACGTCAACGCGCTGGGGAGCGTGGAGCGCCGCTACTACCGCGAGGTCATCAGCCTCTACGAGTCGTACTTCTGGCGAAAGGTCCGGTTCGCCCGCGAGTCCACCCGGGAGACCTTCCCCGCGGCCCCGTATTCGAGCGGGCCTGCCCTGCTTCGCACCGCATTCCGCTACGCCTTGAAGGCGGGCTACTTCGGAAGGGACGGCCGACATGCCGCTCGCTGAGACCTCCATCCTCGAGCTCTGGGAGGGCGCGCGCGCCCAGCTCCACCAGGCCGCGGCCGACGCGGTCTTCCTCGAGGGCTCCATCGCCGAAGGCTTCGGCAACGAGCGCTCCGACGTCGACTTCGTGGGAATCGTCGACGACGGCTCGGCGCTGCCGACCATGCCGTACGTGATGTTCGTGCAGGACCGCCGGGTCGAGGTCCGCTTCCTCAGCTCGACCAGGCTCCGCGCGCAGCTCGGCGAGGTGGCCCGGGCGGTTCGCGAAGGCCCGCGGGCGATGGCGGAGCTGTCGTGGGATCTGCTGGATCGCTGCCACCGCTTCCTCCGGTGCAAGCCGCTCCACAATCCCGCGCTCATCCGCACGCTCCAGGGCGAGCTCCCCTTCGAGCAGCTCCAGCAGGCCGTCTCCTCGTGGTTCGAGGACTTCTCGCGCCAGACCGCGCGGTATGCGGTGGCCCTGCGGGCGTTGGAGCAACCCGAGTACGCGTGCGCGTGGATCCGCACGGCGACGCTTCACGCCGCCAAGTGCTACGCCGCCCGACTCGGCGAGACCTACGTCGGCCTCAAGTGGCTGTCGCTCCAGCTCGGGCGTGCCGAGGTGGACGAGACCCTGGTGAAGCGCTTCTGGGACTTCACCCACGAGCCACGGGGTGCGGCGCCCGACGACTACGTGAAGCGGGGACTGGACCTGGTGCGCGCGCTCGGGGTGGAGGGGGCGGAGCCGGAGCTGAGCAACGTGCGGCTCGGGCCACGCAGCGGGGTCACCACCTGGCAGATTGGCGAGCGGGTGCACGTCGTCCGGGGCGAGGACGTGTTCGCACTGGGAGCCGAGGCCGCGGCGGTATGGCGCTCCATCACCTGGGAGACCCCGCTGGTGGCCGTGCAGAAGCGGGGGGAGCACCTCGCCGAGTTCGCGCGGATGGGACTGGTGGCTCTGTGCTGGAGCGACGGCGATGAGATCCGCGCGCGCAAGCACTTCACCAACGGCCCGGTGACGGCGCTGCCGCTCCTCTCGCTCGACGGCGCACAGCTCGACGGGAAGCGACAGGTGCAGCTTCTTCCGGTGCCGGCGCGGAGATTTGCCGAGGCAGGCATGGAGATGACCTGGGCGAACATCGGCCTCGAGAACGCGCGCGAAGACGCGGAGGGGGCGCTCCGTCGAGGGCAGTGGCGCGTGCTCCAGTATTCGCTCGAGCGCGTCACCCAGATGGGGTGCCTGGTGGCGTTGGCGGCCCATGGGGTCTCGCCCGCACCGCCGCTGGAGGAGGCCACGCTCGAGGCCATGCGTCTCCTGCCGATGGAGCCCTCGCTGGTCGACGACCTCCG
>JBAWAM010000810.1:0-6617 GCA_049589315.1 Myxococcaceae bacterium | reverse complement strand
GGACGTTGCCCTCGAGGTCCGAGGCGGAGGTGGTGACGAGGGGATGCCCCAGCTCCGCGGCGAGCAGCTGTGCCAGGGGCGCGTCGGGGACGCGGATGCCGACCTGCTTCTGCTTCGTCATCAGCATGTCCGGAACCTGCCGGGTCGCCTCCAGGATGAAGGTGAACGGCCCCGGCGTGAGCTGCTTCATGATGCGGTAGGCGAAGTTGGTGACGCGCGCGTACTTCGCCACGTCGGACAGGTCCGGACAGAGGAACGCGAACGGCTTGCGGCGATCCTGCCCCTTGAGCTGGTACAGCTTCTCGATCGCCCTCTTGTCCATCAGATTGCACCCCACCCCGAAGTAGGTGTCGGTCGGGTAGGCGATCACCCGGCCCGCGCGCAGCGCCTCGACGGCGCGCTGCACGTGTCGGGGATTCGGGTGAAACGGGTCGACCTCGAGGATGGGAGCGGCCATGACGCGGTGTGTATTACCGCGCGACCGCCTCCGGGTCGACGGGCGAGATCTCCCCGGTCTCCTTCAGTGCCTTGCGGACCAACACCGGACCGATCATCTCGTGGATCGTGACCATGGCGATGATCAGCACCTCGATTTGCGTCCCGAAGCCCGGGAAGGTGCGTCCGACCAGCGCGGCCAGGCCGAAGGTCACGCCTGCCTGGGAGACCAGCCCCATCCACAGGTACCGACGGACGTGCTCCATCTCCGGTGGCGCGAACCTGCGGCAGGTGAGCCAGATCACCCCTGCGCGGATGATGACCAGCAGCACCGCGATGGGCCCCACCGTCCCGAGCGAGTCCAGGTGGAGCCCGGCGCCAGAGGCCGCGAAGAACAGGGCGAACACGGGGAGTCCCGCGTAGTTGATCGCCTTATGGAGCCGGTGGCCCTCGTGCTCGTCCATGTTGGCGATCAGCGCGCCCATCGCGAGCGACAGCAGCAGCGGCGACAGGTGCAGCCCGACTCCCGCCTCCGCGGAGACGAAGCAGATCGCCGTGATGAACAACGGGATCTCGCGGTTGACCTTGCGCAGGTAGAACAGCGTCCCTACGCCGAGCAACGCGCCGACCAGCATCGATCCGAACAGCTCCCAGCCGACCCCGCCGAGCAGCCCGGTCACGTCGAGCCCCTCACCGAACGCTGCGCGGGTGACGCCGGCGGCGAGGGCGAACGCGATCAGCACCACCAGGTCGCCGATGATCACGAATGCCATCAGGAACTCGGTGAACGGCCCCTTCGCCCCGGTCTCCTGGACGATCGCGATGGTCACGGTGGGCGAGAACGAGATCACCACCGACGCGGTCAGCGCGGCGACGGCCAGGATCTGCGGCCAGGTCATCCCGTCCATGAACCCCAGGAACGGTTTGAGCGCGATGATCGCCAGCACGATGGCGGCGAACACCCCCAGCGCGACGAGCGAGCACATCGCCGTCACCTTCAGACCGACCCGTCTGATCAGCCCCAGCTGCAGCTCGGTGCCGGCGGCCAGCGCGATGAGGCTCACCGCCAGCCCCTTCACCAGCTCCAACCCGCTCACGCCGTCCGGGGTGATGAAACGAAGCACGTACGGACCGACGAGGATCCCGACGAAGAGATACCCGGTCAGTCGCGGGAGCCCGAAGCTCTTGGCCACCTTGCCAGCGAAGATCGCGGAGAGCAGCAGCGCGCCTCCGGCGAAGGTCACGGGCGTTCCCTGCTGGTGACGAAGCAATCCCAGCCCGCTCACCATGCCGAGCACCAGCATCAGCAGCCCGAGCCGCATGGCCGAGGACTTCATGTCCCGCTCCGATCGACCGGGAGGTTCAGCTCGTAGTCCGCCGGGAGATCAGGCTGCGTCTTCGCCTCCGCGCCGAGGCTCAAGCGGAAGGTCCGGGTTGCCAGCACCTCGTTGACCACCGCCGCCGCCACACCCACGTCGAAGACCAGCTGGGAGGACGTCCCGGGCACGAGGATCAGGTACTCGATCAGCAGGCACAACGACACGCTGCCCTGCCCGAGCAGCGCGAACCCCAGCTCGGGAGGAAGGTGGAGGGTGCTGCCGGCGGCCTTCGTCGCCAGGCGCCCGCCGTAGATCTTCCCCGCGAAGCGCAGGGCGATGTACGTGGGGACGAGTAGCCAGCCCACCCAGTTCGTGAGTTGCACGTGCGCGCCCACGAGGAACAGGAGCACCAGGTACACCGGCCGTTCGGGCCGGGCGAGCGCGCGCCGGGCCGTCTCGATCTTCTTGCCCCCGATGAACGCCAGGGTGACGCCGCAGCTGAGCCCGGCAATCAAGGAGGACACGCTCAGGAACGCCGCCGCCCCGGACACCAGGCCCACCGAGCCGAGCAGGATGGCGGTCATCTCCGCGCCGTCCCCGCTCTCGTGGATGAGGTAGGCGGTCAGCGCGCCGCACAGCACGCCCAGCAACACAGCCAGCGCCACCAGCCCCACGCCGGCGCCCAGGCCGCTCTCCGCACCGAACACCAGCGCCAGCGCCAGGACCAGGACGCCCATCAGGTCGTCGAGGAGCGTCAGCAGGGTGATCGACAGTCCCGTCAGCCGGTCGAGCCTCCCGGCCCGGTGCCACAACACGGCGAAGTTGCTGGAGGAGATGCTCGCTGCGCCCCCCAGCAGCGCCGCCGCCCCGATGGCCACCGGGACGTCCACCCCGAGCATCAGGATCAGCACGCCCGCGATGGGAATGGCCACCATCAGGAACGCCAGGCCAGAGTGCGTCGCGGCTGCGACCCATACCGCCCGGGGCAGCGCCCGGAGCAGCGAGGGGTCCATGTTCAGTCCCATCAGCATGCCGCCCAGCCCCAGCCCCAGCGCGAGCAACGGGCGCGCCGCGGTGAGGTCCGCGCTGTGCAGCAGATCTCCCCCGCCAGGTCCCAGCGCCGCTCCGAGCAGGAGGAAGATCATCCCGCTCGCCGCAAGCTGGGCCAGGTTGAAGAACCGGCCCGCTTCCAGCAGCCGCTGGTTCGAGGCGAGGACGGACAGGGCCGCCACCGAGATGAAGACGAGGAGCGTTTGCACGGAGCGACGCTCAACCGGCGCGAGGCGCGACAGCTTCCCGCAACGCAGGGATGACAGGCAGGGCGACGACCTGCCCCATGGGGGGATCGTCCGCGTTCATCTCGAGTTGAACGCGGGTGACCATACGTTCGACCTCCGTGCGGTCATCCAGGGCCAGCAAAGAAATCGCGAGGAGTCGGTCCTCGTCGGCGCCGAGGGCCAGGCTCCGCAGACCGCCGAAGACGGGGACCTCCGCCGAGAGCACCGCGCTCGCGCTCCGGGCCCGGATGACCCACGGCTCGCCAAGGCCGAACTGACGGAAGCGGGCCACCGTCTTGTCCGCCAGGTCGGATCGGTTGATAAGTGCAATGAAGAGGTACACGCCTCCGACTTAGCCGAGGCGCACGCGAGGCTGAAACGGAAAACGCCCGTCCGGGTGAACCGGACAGGCGTCCCCTCGCCCCCTCCCAAGGGCAGGTGTTTCGATTCAGTGCCGACTATTCGGGCTTCTGCGGTTCTCCAGCAGGCGGCGGAGGTGCCGCCGCAGGGGTCTCGGAGCCGGCAGGACGTCCCGCCGCCGCAGCCGCAGCCGCCGCCTCACGGGCTGCGCGCTTGCCCTCTTCGATCAGCTTCTTGACCTTCTGACCGCCCTTTCGGCCGATCTCCTCGTAGAAGTTGGGCCCCCGGGTCGCCTTCACCCGGTCGCCGCCCTTCTTTCCGATCTCCTCGTAGAACTTGGCGCCGCGCTCGGCCTTGACCGTCTCGCCACCCTTGCGGCCGATCTCCTCGTAGAAGGACCGACCCCGTTCGGCCTTCACCGTCGCGCCACCCTTGCGGCCGATCGTCTCGTAGAATTCGCGCCCGCGCTCGTTGCGGACCGTCTCTCCGCCCTTGCGGCCGGCCTCGGCAACCGTCATGGCGCCCTTGTTGTCCTTGTCCTGTTCAGCCATCTCGCACTCCTCCTGACTCGACCTGCCCCTCGGTCCCTCTGTAAGAAAACTTGGTCCGGGAGCGGCCCGATGCAAGCAAGCTGCGCACATGGGCAACCGGGCTACCCCTTGACCGTTCCCTCGCAGAGCAAGGAAGGGCTCGTTTGTGGTTGGGCCCCAGGTGAGTGTCAGTCACCTGTAAGCCCGCTTGCGTTGGAAACAGGGCAGTTGGCTTGCCAATTCCGGGACGGCTTCCCACCGTTCGACAAGGGAGGCGCCAGTGAAGGGAACCCGGACCCGGATGTGGTTGCGTGTCCTCGCGCCGGTGCTGGCGTCGATCGTGGGGCTTACTTCGCTCAGACTGCTCGGTCCCGACATCCTGGATCAGCAGACCTTGAGCAGGTTCCTCGCGCCGCTGGGCGCGTTCGCCCCGGCGGTGTTCATCCTTCTGCTGACGCTGCGGCCGATCACGCTCTTGCCCGGGCAGGTGTTCGCCGCGGTGGGCGGCATCCTGTTCGGCGTGGTGATGGGGACGGTCTACGCGCTCGTCGGGAGCCTCCTGGCCGCGGCCATGGTGTTCTTCCTCTCCCGCAGGTTCGGGACCCGGTTCATGCGCCGGGTGACGGGCGGCCACTACGAGGCGCTGATCCAGGTCGCCCGGCGGCACGACTTCAAGGTCCTGGTGCTGGCGACCCTCAACCCCCTGGTCCCCACCGACGTGGTGATCGCGATCGCCGGGGCGAGCGGCGCGCGCTTCTGGCCCACGACCGCCGGCGTCCTCACCGGGACGATTCCGGGGACGGTGCTGACCGTGCAGTTCGGAAGCGCCTTGAGCCAGGGCAAGACGGCCCTCACCCTCCTCGCTGCCGCGGGCATGGTGGTGAGCATGGTGCTGGGCGTCCTGCTCGGGCGCCGGGTGGTGAGCGACTTCGGAGCGGCCCGGCGGGAGATCCACGCGAGGCGGCACGGCGGTGTGCACCACCGCCCGGGGCATCACCGCCACCTCACCGAGGCGGACGCGGGCGGCACCCCTTCCTGAAGGACTCCGTGGCGACGAAGGCGCGGCTCGACGGGTCGAACCGGAAGTCCACCAGGCGGCAGGCATCTCCCAGCAACTCTGCCCGGAGCTCACCCCCGAAGTCGGCGTGGTAGCGCAAGCGCGCGGTGCCCCCGGCGTCGAACAGCGCGGCCGAGAGTCTGGGCCGACAACCCTCCGAAGCGAGCGTGGCGGGCGCCAACCAGACCGCCCCAGTGAAGTCGCGACGCGTCACCCTGCCCGGAGAGCCAGCAGTGAAGAGCCACGCTCCCCCCTGCGCTGCCGGACCGCGCTCCAGTTTGCACAGGGCCGGGGGCGCCTCGTCGATCGTGAGCGTCGCGCCTCGAGCAAGCACCACGTCTGCCCCCACCCCGGCCTCCATCCGGCAGGCCCGGCCTTCGTGGAAGCTGCCGGTGCGTGCGCGATCGACCGCCTCCGCCAGTCGGCGCTTCCCGCCGAAGAGCCGTTTCTGGAGCCGGGGCTGACCGTCGAGCCAGTGCTGGATCTGCTCACCTGCCCCCGCCGCCCCCATGAGCAGGAATCGACTCAGGTACGCGAGCTGTCTGCGCGTGCAGCCGGGAAACCCTGCCAGTTCCACCGCGAGCTCGTCCCCGGGTAGGCCTCCGGCAGGCCTGGGCTCCACCACGTCGCCGATCCGCCCGAGCGGCGCGGGGATCCCCGGGAGCGCCGACGCGGCCGGGGAGTCCGACTTCGGTGCCTCGGCGCGAGCGCCGACGGCGAGGAGCAGCGTGGAGGCGAACAGCACGGATCGGAGGCTGATCATCGCCGGCGATGGTGCGACGAACCGGAGCGGCTGTGAAGCCCTGGAGGGCCGAGGTCAGTCGACCTTGGCGACCCGCTGGCGATCCGCGAGGAACGCCTCGATGCCCTCCGCGACAGACTGGGCGATGTGATCCTGGTACGCCTTCGACGCGAGCCGCTTCTCCTCCTCCGGGTGGGAGAGGAACGACGCCTCGACCAGGATCGCCGGCATCTTCGCGCCCAGCAGCACGTAGAAGAGGGCCTCCTTCGTGCCGAGATCCTTGATCTCCCTGTAGTTGGAGGAGAGCCGGGTCACCAGGCTGCGCTGGACGCGCGCGGCCAGCCGCTGCGACTCGTCCGTGTTCGCCTTGGTCGCCAGGTCGGCCAGGATGAACTGCAGATCCGAGATGCTCTTCTCGCTGGACGCGTTCTCGCGGGCGGCCAGGCGGATCGAGTACCGGTCGCCGGCGACGTTGAGCGAATAGGTCTCGATCCCGCGCAGCTTCCGACTCTCGGCGGCGTTGCAGTGGATCGAGATGAACAGGTCGCCCTTCGCCTCGTTGGCGATCCGGCTGCGGTCCTCGAGCCTCACGTAGGTGTCGTCGTTGCGGGTGAGGATCACCTCGAGCCCGCGCTCCGAGAGGATCTCCGCCACCCGCCGGGACACTGCGAGGGTGACGTCCTTCTCCCGCGTCCCCTTCTTCCCGATCGCGCCGGTGTCGTGCCCGCCGTGACCCGCGTCGATCACCACCCGCCTGACCTTCAGCCCGAGCTGTTCGGCCAGGGTGATCTCGCTGGCACCCGGCTTCACCGCGTCCCCGAGGCGCGCCTTCGCCTCGGCCGGCGTGGTGGTCGGCGCGGCGGCGACGGCTTCCGGTGCCGGCGTCGGGGTCGATCC
>JBAWAM010000809.1:0-3474 GCA_049589315.1 Myxococcaceae bacterium | reverse complement strand
GGCGATCCCCAGTTGCCCGCGCACCAGCCCGAGGTCGAGGACCCGGACGATCCCCTCTCCTTCGACCGCGGCGAGCCGCTGCCAGGTTTCCCCGATGGCGCGGGCGTAGCGCGGATCCGTGGTTCGGGCATGCAGCAGCTTCACCACCACGCGCACCTGGTCGCTCCGGACGGCCTCGAACAGCTCGGCCAGAGCGCCGCTCTCAAGGCGTCCGATCAACCGGTAGTGAACCTGCTCGCTCACCGGAACGGCCTGCCGTCCACCGCCGAGAACATGAAGCCGCACCACACGCAGGTCTCACCCCGCGGGCGCCCCCTTGGCAGCTCGAGCAGGCAGCCGGGACACCGGGGCTGGGGACGGATTCGGGTAGCCCGCGCCCGCGGCTTCGGGGCGGAGACGGCGCCCTTGTCCAGTCGGGCCTGTGCCTTCAACTCTCGCACGTGCGCCTCGAGCAGCCGGACCCGGACCTCCAGGTCTTCGACCCGCTGAACCAGCCGGATCTGGGAATCTTTCTCGGCGGGTCTCTTCGCGCGCATGCCCCTGGAGAGTGCCACGGCGCTCCAAATGCCCGCAAGAACACGAAGCAGGGCTGCCCCGCCTCCTTTGGGAGAGCCTGCGCCCACATGTTACAGAAGAGGAACCGTGACGACCCTACCCCGCACAGCGACGTCCCTCAGCAGCGCGACGCCCCTCCACGGCGGCATCCGCAAGAGGCTGGATCGAACACGCGCGCTGGAGGCCGAACGCCGCGCCCGGGAACTGACGGGCTCGCCGGAGCTGCTCGCGCTGCTCCAGCATCCGCGCGAGAAGCCACAGCTCGACCGCGCCCGCCAGATCTTCGTGAACCGGAACCTCCGGATGGGGCACATCGAAGTCGTCGGCTTCGACATGGACTACACGCTGGCCATCTACCACATGCGTCGGATCGAGCAGCTCTCGTTCGACATGACGCTGGCGAAGCTCGTGGGGGAATACGGCTACCCGGCGGAGATTGGCCAGATCCATTACGACCACGAGTTCGGTATGCGCGGGCTGCTGGTCGACAAGGCCAACGGAAACATCATCAAGATGGACCGCTACGGCTACGTCGGCCGGGCGTACCACGGACGTCGCTCGCTCGACCCGGACACGTGGCAGCGGCTCTACCGCGATCAGCGCATCCGCAAACGCGACTCGCAGTACGCGTGGATCGACACGCTCTTCGCGCTCCCCGAAGCCTGCATGTTCGCGGGCATCATCGAGCTGCTCGAAGGCCGCGGCAGGTCGGTCGACTACGGCCGGCTCTACGACGACATCCGCGAAGCGATCGACACGGTGCACCGGGACAACTCGCTCAAGCGCGAGATCCTCAAGGACGTGGCCCGCTACATCTTCAAGGACCCCGAGCTGGGACCGGCGCTCCACCGGCTCCGGTCGAGCGGCAAGAAGCTGTTCATCCTGACGAACTCGCTCTTCGACTACACGAACGCGGTGATGGGCTTCCTGCTCGACGGGCTGATGCCCGAGTACCCGTCGTGGCGGAACTACTTCGACTTCGTCATCACCGGCGCCGCCAAGCCGGCCTTCTTCTCCGAGCAGCGGCCGTTCCTCGAGGTGAATCACCTCTCTCCCTCCGGCGAGATCGTCGGCGAGGCCAGCCAGCTCGAGCGCGGCAAGGTCTACCAGGGCGGCAACCTCCTGCAGTTCGAGCAGATCACCGGGCTCGGCGGGGAGCACGTCCTCTACGTGGGTGACCACATCTACGGCGACATCGTGAAGTCCAAGAAGACCTCTCTGTGGCGCACCTGCATGATCGTCCAGGAGATCGAGGACGAGATCGCCTACACCGACGCGCGCCGCGAGGAGATCGAACGGCTGAGCGAGGTCGAGCGGCTGCTCGTCCGGCTCGACGACGAGGTGAACACCCGCAAGGGACAGCTCAATGCGGTCGAGAGGCGCCTCGAACGGGAGACGCTCACGCCGGAGGTCCAGGCCGCGCTCGAAGAGGAGCGACGCGTCCAGAAGGCCGAGCTCGACGTGCTCCGCCGCGCCCACAAGGAAGCAGTGTCGATCGTCCGCGACCTCCAGGACGACATCGAGACCGGGTTCAACCCGTACTGGGGACTGATGTTCAAGGAGGGACGAGAGAACTCGAAGTTCGGTGAGCAGGTGGAGCAGTACGCCTGCATCTACACGAGCCGCGTCTCCAACCTCCTGTACTACTCGCCGACCCACTACTTCCGCTCGCAGCGGGACACGATGCCCCACGAGGACACGGGCAGGACCCCTCCGCGAACGGAAGGTCGCGAATGAAATTCTACCGTCTGGGCTGACCTCCGGGCCAAATGCGTCGGCATGACTTGACCGGGGACAATCCCCATCGCTCGCACCGTGCGGGCGGGGGAAAGTCGGATGATCTCACCGGACGCGCAACAAGGCGCCACTCCCCGCTGGGGACCTGGCGCAGGCGATTGGTCGGTGGCGGCTCTGAACCGCATGGCCGAAGGGCTCACGGTCCATGACGCCGGTGGGAGACTGCTCTTCGCCAACGCGCGGGTGACCCGGGTGCTCGGCGGACTGGAGATCACCGCGCTCACCGACGCGAACGGAGACGTTCTCCGCTTCGAGGACGAACGCGGAGCGGTCCTACCCCTCCGCGCCCTGCCCCCCTTCTGCGCCGACCTGGAGGGCGGTGAGTGCGAGCGGACCTGCCTGATGCGCCGCGAGGGCGGGCACCACCGGTGGATCCGCATTCGTTCCCAGCGCATGCACGACGCGACCTGGGGGACGGTGATGGTGACGCTCTGGACCGACGTGACGCGACGCCGTGCCCGCCGAGCCCTCGCCATGCAGCGGGAAGCGCTCCTGAGCGCCCACCGCACCGCGGCGCGCGAAGGGATCCTGGCGTTCTCCTCCAGGGGCCGGGTGCTGCACTGGAACAACGCGTTGCTCGAGCTCCTGCGGATTCCGGAGAGCCTCCTGGAGCCCCGAGCTGTGAAGCCGGTGCTCCTGTTGCTGGAGAGTCAGGCCCGGGAGCCCAGGCAGCTCCGCATGTTGACCCGCGGGATGGCGCGGCCCCGGGACCGGATGGCCGAGCAGATCGTCGCGCTTCGTGACGGGCGCACCCTGGGCATCACCCGCGCCCCCATCCGCGAACCCAGGGGCACTGTGCACGGCCAGGCCTGGTTCTTCCGCGACGTCACCCTGGAGCTGCACTCCGCCGCGCGCGATCGACTGATCGAGCTGGAGCACGCGGCCCTCGCCTCGTCGGAGGCGTCCCGAAGCCGCTACGAGCTGCTCGCCCGACTGGGGCACCTGCTGGGATCGCGCGAGCTGGCGGAGGCGGTGCCGGACTGCCTGCGGTGCATCGCCTCCCACTTCGGGGACGCCGCGGTGCTGGACTTCGTGGATGCCGCAGGTCCCGGCGTGCAGCGGCGCGTGGAGGTCTCGCGCAGCGCGCTGGAGCCCCTGGTCCCGGGCCTCGAAGCCCTGGCC
>JBAWAM010000808.1:0-6867 GCA_049589315.1 Myxococcaceae bacterium | reverse complement strand
CTGTCGACCGAAACGCGCCGATCCACGCGCACGCCCGCGCGCTTCATCCAGCGTGTCCAGGACTCGAGCACGTTCTCGTGGCGTCCCTTCTCGGTGTGCTCCTGGTCGACGTGCACGAGCAGGGCGGATTCCAGCTGGTCGCGGGACTTCTTCAGCGCGCGACGGTCGCCTCCGAGCTGGTCCAATCGAAGGGCGCCCTCCGCCTCGACCCGGGCGAGCAATGCGCGCGCCGGAGCATCGAGCTGATCGAGGCGCTCGCTGCGCCAGCCCTCGTCGGTGAGGACGCGCAGGAGGTCGGGCCACAGCTTGCGGTGCACCAGCGTCACCTTGCCCGCGATCAACTTCGCCATCAGGACGTCCGGGTGGTCGTTGAGCGCGGTAAGCAGCCGGTAGATTTCCCCGCCGCGCGGGTGAGCCCACCAACTGCCTTTCACGGGTCCGCCCACCACGGACTCGACCAGCGACGCGTAGCCGGGCGCACGCGTCACCGTCATCACTCCGCGGCGCGAGAGCTCTGACAGCACGTCTTCGACTGAGTTCAAGCTCATTTCTCCGACGCCACCAGCGCCCGTGCCGGACGCCGGATTGGGGGAACGAAAAGGGGATACGCGTCAACCTGGCCGGGCTCGATCTGTCAACGGTCTTTACGGCGACAGCCTGGCGCTGGGCCCGATAATACGCGCAGGGGTTGGGCGCCGTGCTGACACGAGGATGCGAATGCGAATTCCCGCGCTGATGACACTCCTCTTGCTCGGGAGCGGATGTCCTGGCGAGCAGACGTTGACGCCAGAAGAGTGTGCCGCCGAGGCGTCGCACAAGGGTGATCGCAAACTCGCGGCTGGAAGGTTGCACGAGGCGCGCTCCGCGTACGACGACGCGCTCAGGTGCGTCCCCAACCACGCACGCGCTGCACTGGGATCTGCGGTGATTGACGTCTTGCTGCTCCCCGATTCGGCGCCCGTCGCCGGGTTGCTCGACACGTGCAACCAGCCTCGCTTCGACATCGAGCACAACGTCTTTGGCCCCGACGGCCTGCTGGTGCAAGAAGCGCGGGCGCAAAAGGGAGAAGGCGATCTGCGGGTCTACTTCCGGCCGTACGCCGGCGCAGCGTTCGTCGATACCGGCTTCGAGTTGGAGACCGCTCGCTCGATCTCGTCGGACGGGATTCACATCACGCTCGGCGACTCCGATGTGAATGGCGATCCGGCCTCTGTCTTCATCGATTTGACGCCTGACGATCTCTATTCTGGAGATGACGTCATCGATTCGCTCAGCGACGGGACGGAGATCGACGTGAAGCGCATTGGCTCCTCCGTCATGCCGCGCTTCGAGGAACGGTTCGGGGTGCAAGGGCTGAGCGGTTCTCTGCGGTTTCACGGTGGCACCCGGATAGGTGACGCATTCACGATCGAGTTCATCGATGTGACGGTGTCAGCGTGCGAATCAGCCAATTCCTGGTGGTCTGAATGTCATGGCGAATTCCGGCTGGTCGGGTCTCTTCGAGACACGGTCTCGTCCCCGCCCCAGGTGGAACCCGAGTCGTGGCCCATGGGCGAGGGTGCGGACGACGGTCCACCGTTCGCCTCTGCCCTGATCGTTGCCATCGAGCGATGTGGCCCGGTGCTGACAACCGACCTGCTCACGTCCACTGCTTCCGCGATCGCCGAGCGTCTCGACGCAACGACCCGAAAGCTCGACGTAGGACTCGCGCAAGGTCCAGAGCAGGCGTCATTCGTGCTTCCTCGCACGGTCCTGCGGTCGAAGACCGATCTGCAGCTCAACGGCGCGGACCTGCTTGCGCTCAGGGCGCTCACCCGGGGCGCCTCAGCGCTCCTTCGTCTTTCGTCGCTCTATCGATATCTGGACGTCCCGCTCTCCTCGCTGACCAGCGTGAGCGACCGCTGTTACGACGACGCTTCTCTGTTCTTCCGACCCGAGCGCACGCTGATCAATGCGCAGATGGCCGACCACCTGTCCCGGGTCTTCCTGACGCGTGTCCTGGAGCCAGATCTGGACCGGATTCGAGGCGATTTCGAATCTGCCCTGAGCGATGCGATTGCGTCGCTTCGCCACCGCCCGTCGGCCCCCGGCGTCCTCGCGTTCCAGTCTCCCCGCGCGGCCAGCCTCTCCAACGACATCGCCGGAAAGCTCGAGTCACTCAGGTCGAGTCTGGGGAGCGACATGCCGGTTCCGATCGCAGGAAATCCCCTCTATTTCGTGCATTTGAAGACCTTCTTCGAGGACCCCGTCGATCGCGAGCATCTGCTCTCAGCCTCCGGCGCGGACAAGCTCGTGACGCTCCGGAAGGGCGACCCATCGGCCCCGGTGTGCGACCTGGCAGATGACTCGCTGGAGCTGGTGATGCCGGCCGCCTCCGAAGTGAACCGGTGGTCTAAGGGGGCGCTGGCCTTTCCTGCGGACCTGGGAGATCTCCCCTGTTCGAGCACGACCTCCTGCCCGTCCGGCTACGAATGCATCGGATCGGAAACCGACGAAGGTCGATGTCGGGCGCCGGCCTTTTCCTTGTTCGACGTCACCGCAGAGAACACGGCCATGCGTACGGGTTGGCCGGCCTTCCTGAACCCAGACATCCAGACCATCGGGCAGGAACTCCAGTGATGAGCGCGTTGCAGATCATCCTGACGGTCGCGCTCAATGTGGCACCGGAGACGGGTCCCGCCGAGCCTGCACCGCGCTTCTGGTTGGCTGCCGAGACGGGAGCCTCCTTGATCGAGCCATCGCTCCACACCGCGCTCGAAGGCGGCTATCGGCTGGATCGTCTGGGGCTGCTGGTTCGCGCGGAGTGGAATCCCTGGCTCACGTTGCAACAGCCCTCCGCCCGGGCCAATCGCGGTGTCACCAACATCGGAGTGGGAGGTGAGCTCCGGTACTTCGGCGATCGGATGAGATCCGCGTTGCTGGTGGGGGCTTCGGTGCTGCTCTTCCGCTCTGCCTTCGACGCTCCCGGAACCATCGGGCCCTTCGTCGGGATCGTGCCGACCTCGTTCCGCTTCCCCTGGGGCAGGCATGCGGTGCGGGTCGACCCTCTGTCGCTGTATGTGTTGATGCCTTCGCTCGGCAGCATTCCCCTGGTGGTGATCCAGTACCGCCATTCGGTGTCACTTGAGCTCACGTTCTAGCGCCTGGGTCGTCGCCGCAGTGCTCGTAGCCATCCCCTTCTCGGCCCAGGGGTTCAAGTTCGGAACGTCATTCACGCCCGCCTGTCACGAGCGAATCACCTGGCATGCTCTGGATGGAATGACCCTGCCGGTCTCCGAGCTGCACTCGGGTCGGCTGATGGAGCACTGGTCCGAGCCCGAGTCGGAACCGGAGCTGCTCCTTGCCGAGTACTTCCTCAACGCGGTGCGCCCGGACGCGTCGGAATCGCCGATCGAAGAGGGTGGGGTGAAGAGTGGCCGTGCGCTCAATTCCTTCCTGATCGGCGTGCGCGCTCCCGATATCGGGGGGCTGGCCGTGAAGGACCTGACGGACCTTCGCGAACTCCACCTCGAGCGCACCGGTCAGGAAGCGCACTTCCTGCGGGCGGTTGATGACGACTGGGAGGACGGCAACCTCGCATCGGCCGAGGCGGGACGAAGGTTCATCCTCGAGAAGCTCGACCAGTCGAAGCGTGCGTTCGATGCGAGCCCAAAGGTGATCGAAGTCGACGCGTGGATCGAGCACTACGGGCGTGTGAGCGTGCCCGTGATCGAGTCCGCCTACCTGCTTGGCCAGGCATTGCACGCGCTTCAGGACTCGTTCACCCACACATACCGCGCAGGTGAGCTGGATCAGATCTACGTCGTGCAGACGTACATCGAGTCGTTCAGCGGGGACTTCGACGAGAGGCGGGATGGGCCGCGCCACAGCGACTACTTCGACGACTGCGATCACCCTGATGTCGCCCCGATCGAACGGGCGGCGACGGAGGCATCCCTGGAGTTCGTGCGCGCAGCACAGCGGTATTGGCGCTCCGGCAACCGCGCCCAGGCGGAGCAGGTCCTGGATCGCTGGCTCCGGGTGCGCCCCGGCTGCGCGAACCCTGAATCCTCCTGCGACAGCGCATGGCTCGAGATCGGACGGCGGAAGGAGACGACTGAGCTCGTGTCCTGCGGAGCAGCACCTGGCCCGGCGCCGTGCGTCTGGCTCCTCCTCGGCTTCGCTGCGATGTGCACGGTCCGGGGAACGCGCCGTTCGTAGGCGAGCTCGGGGTCACTTCTCCGACGCCACCAGCGCCCGCGCCTGACGCGCGCGTTTGGCGCTGATCTCGACCCCGATCGCGTCCAGCCCCATCTGGTTCGCCACCGCGAGCACCATGCCGCGTCCGCAGAACGGGTCCACGATCGTGCGCGTGGTCGTGTTCTTGAGGACGAAGCTGCACGCCAGCCGGCACGCTGCAGCCCCCATTCCGCGGGTCCAGTTCGCCTCGCCCGGCTCCGGGAGCACGTCCGGCATGGCGATCCCCGGGGCGAGCCGCACCCCGCGGGAGAAGCAGAGCAGGTGAGACCAGGTCGCGCGCCCGAAGGTGGCGGTCCCCGGCGGGCGGCGGCACACGACCTTGTGGAAGAGGGTGTGACGGCCTTCCTCGTGCGCAGCCAGGCTGCAGAGGAACCCCTTGTCGATCCACACGTCGTCCTTCTTGATGTCCGACTGGTAGAAGATCGCCACGCCGTCGTCGGGACAGGCGCGCAGCACGCGTCGCGCGGCATCGACGAACCACGTGCGCCACCCGTCGAGCCCGAGGTGCGGAAGCTCGCTCACGTCCGGCAACGAGGTGATGACCGAGCAGCCCTCGAGCGTGCCGCGCGCCTCCAGCCACCGCAGCGCGTCGTCACAGAAGACCTCGCGCGAAGGCGGGGGGCTCACGCGCGGGTCCCGAGGTGGAGCCCCATCCAGAGTCCATCCGCGAGCTGCTTCAGCATCGGCGTTCCTCCGCGATAATGCGCTTCCGATCTGTTAAAACGCATAGGGGCCCTCCCATGGAAGACCGCATCGTCGAGCTCGAGATCCGCTTCACTGAGCAGCAGCACATGCTGCAGGAGCTCAGCGAGGTCGTCTACGCGCAGCAGCGCGCAATTGATCTGCTGACCGCCGAGGTCCGGCTCCTCCGTCAGAAGGTCCCCGAGCCGGGGATCGTCGACGCCGCGGAGCGCGAAAAGCCTCCCCATTATTGAGTTAGCGCCCGGGTCACGAGCTGATCGGAGAGTTCCCAGAGCTGCCGGGCCATGGCGTCGTCCTGGGCCCGGCGAGATGGCGCAGTCTCCCGCCGCTGGACGTAGTAGCCACCGGTGCGCCCTTCGAGCTCGGATGCGGTGGCCAGCCAGACCAGGGTGTCCGCCCCCTGTTCGGGGCTGAGCAGGAGCGGCGCCGCCAACCGGTGCGCCAGGCTCATCCACCCGGGCCGGCCCTTTCCAAAGCCCGTCGCCACCACGCCCGGATGCATGCAGTTCGCGGTGACGCCGGTGCCGGCAGTTCGACGGGCCAGCTCGCGCGTGAAGAGCACGTTCGCCAGCTTCGATTGTTCGTAGGCGCGCCATGCTCCGTAGCCGCGCTCGAAGTGGAGATCGACGAAGTTCATCCGCCCACGGGTGTGCGCTCGGGAGGCCACGTTCACGATGCGGGCGGGCGCGTTCGCCTGGAGCAGGTCCAGCAGCTCGCGCGTGAGCAGGAACGGTGACAGGTGATTGAGCGCCAACGTCTGCTCGAACCCGTCGTCGGTGACCTCACGCTTCGGAAAGATGGCGCCGGCATTGTTCACCAGCACGTGGATCTTCCCGAAGCGCTCGCGGAACTCCGCCGCGATTCGTCGCACCTCACGCATCGAGGATAGATCTCCGATCAGCGCATCGGCCCGTCCCGACGGTGATGCGCGACGGAGCGCTTCGAGGAGCGCATCCCTGCGGCGCTCATCGCGCGCCGTGAAGACGACGTGTGCGCCGCGCCGGGCCAGCTCCAGCGCAGCCGCTTCGCCGATGCCCCGGGTCGCTCCGGTGATCAGACAGGTCTTCTCTTCGATCCGCCATTCCGCCATGGTTTCAGCCCAGAGCTGCGGCGACGAGTCGATTGAACGTCGCCGGGTGTCGCGCGAGGCCGCGGACGACCGCCCGGCGCAGCATGGGGCGGCGGGCCAGCGCGAGCATAGAACGGGTCAGCAGGGCGTAGCGTCTCCAGAGCTGGTCACAGGCGCGCTCGAAGGGGAGGAACGCCAGCCGATCGCCCCCGCGGGCCATCGCGTCGGGGAGCACCGTCGCCAGCGCCTCGGCACCCTGGAGCGCCAGCGACACGCCCTCCCCGGTGAGCGCGTCGATGTACCCGGCTGCGTCCCCGAGGAGCACCAGGCGATCGACGACCCGGGCCCGCGGCTGGTGCCAGAGGCTGCCCAGGCCCCGCGTCTCCGACTCGAACTCGGCCCCGGCCAGTCGCTGCGAGAGCCGTGGAAAGCACGCGAGCAGGAGCTCGAACCGGACCCGCGGCGGAACCCTTCCGTGCTCGAACAGGAAGGCGATGCCCACCCGATCGGGCCCGCACGGCGTGACGTACGCCTCCACTCCGTCTGTGAAGTGGACCTCCACGTCGTCGCTCCACGGCGGAACCCGCACGTGGCGACGCATCCCGAACCGACGAATCGGCTGCGGCGAACCCTCCAGCCCGGCCTCGCGTCGGACGCGGGAGTGAAGCCCGTCGGCGCCGACGAGGATCGCCGCCTCCAGCTCACGGTCGTCCGTCCGGACCACCACCCGGTCGTGCTGTCGCGTGACGGAGCGGACGAGGGTCCCGGGCATCACGTTCGCGCCCTGCGCCCGCGCCACCTCGTGCAGCGCGGCAGAGAGGGCGGTCCGCCGCACCCCGAGGCCGCCACCGTCGGGG
>JBAWAM010000807.1:0-1605 GCA_049589315.1 Myxococcaceae bacterium | reverse complement strand
AAGATGACGTAGTCGTCCTTCTTGCCCGAAGGCCGGTAGGTGAGCAGCGCCGCTTCCACATCCGCTTCCGAGAGGCCGCGCGTCGTCATGAGCTGCTTGACGCCTTGCGCGCCTCCAAGGCCCGCTCCGGTAGACGCGGTGCCTTCAGCCTTGTTGCCACATCCATTGAGCGCGAGCGCCGCCAGCGGGGCGAGCAGCACGGCCTTGAGACAAGAGTTCCGCATTGGGAGTCCTTGGGTGGTGTCGACCTGTTTGTCGACAACGAGACGCGTCTTTGCGGCTGGCGTGCCAGCTGCGACAAATCGCCGCACCCTCACTCTGTGGACCTGGTTGTCTGCTGAATGGGCGGCTGATCTGGATCACGTGCTGCCGCGCAGAATCTGCGAGCGACCTGAAGGACAGCGCAGGTCGTGCGGTCCCGTGCTGCATCGTGCGGGCTGATGACCGGCCTTTGATTCAGGAGACATGCAGGTCCATGAAACAATGACGTCGGCACATCGGATGCAGTCGGGCGACCACCATGAAGCTCTACGTCGACGCGTTCTACGAGTTCCTCAGCCGTCCCCTCCGCAGAGGCACCCGGCCCGTCCTCGCGCTGCTGGTGATCCCGCTCGCGCTCGTCTTCACCCAGCCGGTCTGGCGCATCTCCATGGAGGCGCCGCAGTACCCCGGTGGCCTCTACATGGACATCTACGCGCACAAGGTGGAGGGCGGGAACGACGGCCAGCACATCCACGAGATCAACACGCTCAACCACTACATCGGGATGAGCAAGCTGGACGAGACCGCGTTCTCGGACACGCTGTGGATCCCGTTCGCCTTCGGCGCGTTGCTCATCTTCACGCTCCGGGTGGCGGCGATCGGGAACGTGAGGGCGTTGGTGGACCTGGTGGTGATGGCGGGCTACGTGAGCCTCTTCGCCTTCGGGCGTTTCGTGTACATGCTCTACACCTACGGCCACGTTCTGGACCCGGAGGCGCCCGTGAAGGTGACGCCCTTCATGCCGGCGGTGATCGGCACCAAGCAGATCGCCAACTTCACCACCCACAGCCTGCCGCAGCTCGGGAGCCTCTTCCTCGGGCTCTTCATGACCGGGATCATCGGCGTGCTCGCGTGGCACCTGTTCGCGGGGCGCCGCGCGGCGGTGAAGCGCGCCACCTCCGGGGAGATGCCCGCGGCGGGTACGCCCGCGCAGGCTTGAGGACTGTTTGGGCCCAGGCTCGAGGCTGGGGCAGACGCCCCCTGTCGGCGCAGCTCACCCTCGCCACCCAGAACGCGCGGCTGCAGAGGAGGGTCCGCTTCCGGACCGGGTAGCTACGCGGCGCTCCCGCACGGGCACCGATCGTTCCGGCCCACCTTCGGCGACTGCCGCACAACGGTCGCACTCCTCTCCGCATGCTCGAGGTACTCGCGGCGCCTCCGTGCGGCCTCAACTTCTCGGGCTTCGGCGGAGCGTCCCTGCTCTTCGAGGCAATGGATGAGCCACCGCTCGGCGCGGTCGCGCACCCCGCCGAACTGCCACGGCTCCTTCGTGGCGAACTGCTCTGCACCAAGCCCGCTCCGCTCCAGCGATCAATGCGGGCCACCCACTGACCTCTCGTTTCC
>JBAWAM010000806.1:0-1895 GCA_049589315.1 Myxococcaceae bacterium | reverse complement strand
GCAAGCGCTGACACAGCGACGCTCCGCCGGAACGGCGGGCCGTTTCGGCGTGGTCGTGCCACTTCAGCGCGGCGAACCCGGTCCCTTCCGAGCGGATTGCCCGCGGCCCCCTTCTTGCTGAGCGGCTCCCGTTCCCCGCCGTACGAAAGAGGACCGGAGATGACGAAACTGCAGAAGTGGGTTGGATGGTGCCTGTTGCCGCTTGCGCTGGGTTGCGGGATGCCGGACGTCGATGCGCCAGGCGCGGAACTCGAGACGCGAAAGGATGAGCTCGAGGTCTTCTTCCTCGCCAACGCGTGCGGCAACTCCGGGACAGCGCCGCAGATCTTCAGCAACACGATCATGTCGCCGCAGGCACTGCCTCCGGGCGGAGCAGCACCGCAGAACTGGAACCCGTCGAACGGTCGCATCACGCGCGGCAACATCGAATACGTCTCCGGCAACGGCCTGCGCTTCGAGCTCGTCACCGACAACTGCACCTTCATCAAGGAGGTGCGCGTGGGCTCGCAGGTGCTGCCGACCTCCTACGCGAATGGGTACTGGTACTCGGCGCAGCCGTCGACGAACCCGCCGGCGGATCCGAACCGGACCGGCTATAACCTGTGGGCGTTCTTCCCGTACCAGCCGGATGGGTCGACGGACACGGTGAGCATCACGGTCGGCCGCGTGGGGGGCACGGGCACGGCGACTCACAGCTTCCCGATGGTGCGCGTGGATGAGGTCGAGGCCAGCAGCGTCCGGGCGCCCGTCGGGTTCTCCGAGGCGGAGCTGATGAACATCTTCGCCAAGGCCCTGTTCGCGAAGTTCAACGGCGCGCAGAACTCCGCGGTCATCACCTCCACGGACGGCTCCACCCGACGCATCTACGGCTACGACCCGAGCAGTCTGTCGGTGAACGTCGACGCGTCGAGCGGCGTGAGCTTCTCGTTCAAGTTCAAGACCGACATCAACAACTGGTGCGACCCGACCGTGCGTGCGCACGGCAACTTCAACCTCAAGGCGGATGCGAACGGCATCTCCGTGGACTGGATCAACCGGGCACAGGGCAGCTTGCAGTGGCCACTCCGCTGCAATGCGGTCCAGGTTGTCCCCATCCTCGGGCTCATCCCGAACATCATCTACGGCGTCATCGAGGACCGCGCAGGCAACAGCGTCGTCGGCACCGTGGAGAAGGCCGTGGTCGATGCGCTTCCGGACGTGGGGCCCGCGAGCCTCTTCCTGGACGGCTCCTCTACCAGCCGGTACCTGCTCAACGTCTACCTCAAGCTCTCGGCCCCCTCCGTCATGGTGCGCGTGCCGTACGATCCGTTCTCGCTTCCGCGCTCGGCGACGGCCTTTCCCTCCGGTGAGACCGTCGGGCTGCTGGCCACCGGGCTGGGCGTGAACGACGAGGTCGCGGGCGTCACGCCCCGGACGTTGCTCTGGTCCGGCCCGAACGGAGTCCCGCGCTTCGGCACGACGACGGTTCCTCGGGTCCAGACGCTCAACCGCACCGCCAGCGCGATGGTCTGGAGCGATGCGCCCGTCGGCCGGCTGCTCGCGCGCCGCACGGACCCGCTCATCTCCAGCACCACCACCTTCCAGTACAAGCCCGGTTGCACGGTGACGGCCTGGTCCCGCTTCGGCAACGCCTCCCTGCAGTTCGGTGTGAACGACACCGTGGCGGATGCGAACCGACTCCGGGCAATCACGCTGGCCGCGCCCGGGTACTCCACGCGGCTGATGTTCCTGAATGAGCTGGGCAGTCAGATCGCCAACGCGGTGCCGCCCTGCGAGGCGAAGCCCAGCCTGCCGGTCATCGTTGGCACCCTCAGCCCGTAACGGTCGACTGCTTCGAGGATCGCCGCCCCGGGCTCAGTCGTTCAGCCAGAAGCCCGGTGGCGGCGGTCGTGGGC
>JBAWAM010000805.1:0-1526 GCA_049589315.1 Myxococcaceae bacterium | reverse complement strand
GATCGGAAGCTCCCGCGCTGCGGGGTGCGGAGCCCGACGGGCCGGCCCCCGCCGCCGGTCGGCGCGGATCAGCCCTCGTACTTGAAGGAGACCTGCACCCGCGCGCGATAGGCGACGATCCTCCCGTTGTCGATCTTCACGTCGAGCTTCTGGATCTCCGCGATCCGGAGGTCCCGGAGTGACCGCGTCGCCGTCTCTACCGCGTTCTGGGTGGCCTCCTCCCACGAGCGCTTGCTGGTCCCGATGATGTCGATGACCCGGTACACGCCTTCGCCGGATGCCTTCTTCGCCATCGTTCGTCCTCCCGTCGCCACGAGGCCCTGTGTGAAGATCGCACGTCTCTCCGATCGGTAGCATAGCCCCGGAGCCGATCCGCAGTGAGGCGCGATCTCGGCGGAGTGGGTCCGAGGCGCGCCGCCGGTCACCGGACAAGCCGGTATAATCCGACGCCGTGACCATCGTGGCGACGTTCCCGCGGGCGATCCAGCGGCTCGACCCGGTCTGGATCCAGCTCAGGGACGGGACGCGCCTGGCGGCGCGCGTCTGGCTCCCCGTCGACGCCGAGGCGAGCCCCGTGCCCGCCATCCTCGAGTACCTCCCCTATCGTCGGCGTGACTTCACCGCGCAGCGGGACGCGCTGACTCACCCCTACGTCGCCGGGCACGGTTACGCCTGCGTCCGCGTGGACATGCGCGGCAGCGGCGACTCGGACGGTGTCCTCACCGACGAGTACCTCCCGCTCGAGCAGGACGACGCGGTGGAGGTCATCGCCTGGCTCGCCGCCCAGCCGTGGTGCACCGGGGCGGTGGGCATGATGGGCAACTCCTGGGGCGGGTTCAACGCGCTCCAGGTCGCCGCCCGCCGGCCCCCGGCGCTCCGGGCGATCATCACCTCCTGCTCCACGGACGACCGCTACGCCGACGACATCCACTACATGGGCGGGTGCCTCCTCACGGACAACCTGCGCTGGGCGTCGACCATGTTCGCCCACAACTCTCGCCCGCCGGACCCGGCGGTCGTCGGCGCGCGCTGGCGAACGATGTGGCTCGAGCGCCTCCGCGGGAGCGGCCTCTGGGTCGACACGTGGCTCCGCCACCAGCGGCGCGATGCCTTCTGGCGCCAAGGCTCGGTGTGCGAGGACTTCGCCGCGATCCAGTGCCCGGTCCTCGCGGTGGGCGGCTGGCTGGACGGCTATTCCAACGCGATCCCGCGCCTGATGCAGGGGCTCGGCGTGCGGCGCCACGGCCTCATTGGCCAGTGGGCGCACCGCTACCCCCACATGGCCCTGCCCGGGCCAGCGGTGGGCTTCCTCCAGCTCGCCCTCCGCTGGTGGGACACCTGGCTCAAGGGCGTGTCTCCCAGGGACCCCGACGGGCCCCTGCTCCGCGTCTTCATGCCGGAGAGCGTCCCCCCCGCGGCCATGTACTCGACCCGACCCGGTCGCTGGGTCGCGGAGGGCGCCTGGCCCTCGCCCCGCATCACCCCGCGGCGGTACGTCCTTCACCGGGCTCGCCTCGCGCCTGAGC
>JBAWAM010000804.1:0-3993 GCA_049589315.1 Myxococcaceae bacterium | reverse complement strand
GTTTGCGGAGCTGCAGACGGCGATGCTCCGCTCCCGCGATGCAGGGCAGCCGATCGCGGCCCTGCGCTACCTCGCCAATGGACATCGGATCGCCTCCCAGCTCTTCGGCGAGGCGATCGGGCCGCTGCGCGAGGGCGCGCTCGCCGACCTGCTGGTGCTCGACTACCGGCCGGCCACGCCGCTCGACGCGGAGTCCCTCCCTTCGCACCTGGTCTTCGGGATGGGCGCCCGCCACGTCGAGTCCGTGATGATCGACGGCGTGTGGCGGATGTGGGCGCGGCGGCCGCTGTCGATCAGTCCCGACGTTGCGGCCGAGCAGGCGCGCGAAGCCGCTCAAGCGGTGTGGGCGCGCATGTTAGAAGAGCCCTCATGACGCTGATCCCGATCATTGCGCTCCTCGCCGCCGCCCCGCTCCAGCAGGGCCAGGTGGTCCCCGACTTCACTGCGAAGACCTCCGCCGGTCAGACGGTCAAGCTCTCCGAGCTGGTCAAGGAGAAGACCGTGGTGCTGGCGTTCTTCCCCAGGGCCTTCACCCCCGGCTGCACAATGCAGATGAAGGCCTTCCGCGACCGCTTCGCCGAGCTGGAGAAGAAGGGCGCGACCGTCTTCGGCGTGTCGATGGACGACGCGGAGACGCTCGCCCGGTTCAAGAAGGACCTGAACGCGCCGTTCGAGTTCCTCGCAGATCCGGATGGGCGGATCACGACGCTCCTCGGCATGCGTGACGAGGGCGACAAGACTGCCGATCGCGGCAACTTCGTGATCGGCGAGGACCGCAAGGTCCTCGCGTTCGAGGCGGGCATGCGCGCCATCGATCCGGACGACGCGATCGCCGCGTGCCCGCTCCGCAAGAGCGACAACAAGAAGTAGGCCGGAGCTACTCGAGCACCGCGGGGTCGTTCCGTCTCGCGGCCTGAAGCATCTCGGTCATCCCCATGGCGAGCTCCGAGGGGAGCTCGTCGTCGCGGAACAGCTTCACCTCGCGGATCTCCAGCGGATTCATCGGCGGGCGGGAAGGTTCCGACACCTTCACCTCGGCCACGATCGTCACGGCGTGGAAGCGCACGTCGCGGTCGGGATGCGAGAAGACGCCGACCACGCGCACGAAGGTGCACGCGTCGATCCCCGCCTCCTCCGACAGCTCGCGCGCGAGCGACACGCGCAGGGTTTCGCCCCACTCCAACGTACCGCCGGGGAGGGCCCAGGTGCCGGTGTCCGCCCTGCGGATGAGGACCCAGCGGCCATCCTCCGTCCGGGCTGCGGCGGCGATGCCCACCACCGGCCTCCTCAGCAGGTGGCGGAGGATCTCCTTCGAGACGCCGAGGACCGACTTCGGAAGGCGCGCGAGAATCATCGGCGCCTCCCTAGCACACCGGCCTGCCCCACGGGCGCTCTCCAGCCTTGCTGCGCCCGTTGCCCGTGGGCGTCGTCGGCTCGATGTTCCGTCTCATGAGGAGGACGGGATGAAGGGCTTCGTCGACGACATCGAGGCGCTGACCGTAGACAACGGCGACTTCCGCAGGGTGCTCTACACGGGCAAGAACCTCCAACTGGTGCTGATGTGCCTCCGGCCCGGCGAGGAGATCGGCGAAGAGGTCCACGAGACGCACGACCAGTTCTTCCGGATAGAAGCGGGCGAGGGCGAGGTCTGGATAGACGGCAATCGCACGTCGGTCGAGGCGGACGACGCGGTCCTCGTCCCCGCAGGCGCGCGGCACAACGTCGTGAACACGGGCACCGAGCCGTTGAGGCTCTACACCCTGTACGGTCCACCGGAGCACCGGGACGGCGTGGTCCATCGGACGAAGGCCGACGCCGAAGCGGGGGAGGAGCACTTCGACGGCAGGACGACCGAGGCAAGGGGCCCGGCGGGTGTCTCGGCCGAAGCGGCGCCCCCAGCGTCGTGAGCGGCTACGGGCGGGGACGGCGCAGCCGCATCCGCTCGAGCGCCTTCGCCACGATGGGCGTCAGCACCGCCGTCGCGCCGATGCGCAGCGGCAGGGTGAAGCGGAACATCAGGTAGGCGGCCCCGAAGGTGCCCGCCTCACCGGCAGCTGAGTCCGGCTGCCAGCCCAGCTTCACGGCGGTCCAGAGGCTGCCAAGCGTCACCACCCAGATCACCAGGAACGTGCCCAGCGCGACACCTCCGTACTCCTCCATGAGGGCCTTGAGGCGCTCCTTGATGGGCAGCTTCTGGCGGGGGACGGGCCCAGGCGTCGGCGGGGTCGGTGTCGGGGTCGCGGACATCGGCATGGTCCCTAGCACAATCGGCGAGGCCGGGGTGTTCCCGGCTGCCTCCTATTTCCGTCGGAAGGTCTTCTTGAGGAAGCCCCAGAAGCCGCCGCCGCGCGACTCGAGCTCCTTCGCCCGCCGCTCTTCGACCTCCCGCGCCTTCTCCGCGGTGATGCCGAGCTTCTTCTGCACCTCTTCCGAGGTGTAGCGGGTGGCCAGCGTCGCCTTGATGGCCTTGCGCGTGCTGAGCTCGGCCGCCTCGACGTGCAGCACGCACTCGGCGTCCAGCCGCAACGTCACCGCGACCTTCACCGTCCCCTTCGGCATCTTCGGCAGGCCTTCGATCCGCACCGTGCCGAGGTACTCGTTGCCGGCGATGTTCGTCTCCTCGCCCTGGAAGACGCTGAACTCGATCGAGGTCTCGTTGTCCTGCGAGGTGGCCAGCGCGAACGAGCGCTGCGCCGGCAGCGCCGTGTTGCGCTCGATCACCCGACGGAAGCCGCCGCCCGGCAGACCTACGCCGACGGTCATCGGGAGCACGTCGATCAGCGTGACGCTGCTGACCTTGTCCACCGTGCCGGTGTAGAGCGCCGCGCCCAGCGCCACCGCCTCGTCGGCGTTCACGCCCGCGTGCGGCAGCTTCCCGAACATCTCCTTCAGCTTGTCGCGCACCAGCGGCATGCGGCTCATGCCACCGACGACGATGATCTCGTCCACGTCCGTCGGCTTGAGCTGCGCGTCCAGCAGCACGTCCCGGACCACGTCCAGGGTCCGCGTCACCAGCCCCTCCGTGGCCTTCTCCACCTCATCGCGCGTCACGGTGCAGCGCAGCTCGCGCGGGACGCCCTTGGCGTCCATCATCAGCATGGGGATGTGGACGTCGAACGTGGCGCGCTCGGACAGCGCGCACTTGGCCCGCTCCGCCGCTTCGGTCACCCGGGACAAGGCGACCTGATCGCCGTCGAACGGGATCCCCTCCTTCTCGAGGAACCGCCGCAGCAGCAGGTCGACGATCATGTTGTCGAAGTCGATGCCGCCGAGGAACACGTCGCCGCCGGTGCCGAGCACCTCGAAGACGTTCTTCTCGATCTTGAGGATCGTGGCGTCGAAGGTCCCACCGCCCAGGTCGTAGACGAGGACCTTCTTGTCGAGCTCCTTGTTCAGGCCGAACGCCAGCGCCGCAGCGGTGGGCTCGTTGAGGATGCGCTCGATCTTCAGGCCGGCCATGGCGCCGGCGCGGCGGACGGCCTCGCGCTGAGGCTCGGAGTAGTAGGCCGGGACGGTGACCACCGCGCGGCTCACGGGCTTGCCAAGGTGCTGCTCCGCCATCTCCCGGCACTCCTTCAGGACGAGGCCCTGCACCTCCTCGAGCGAGAGCACGTACTCGCCGAGCTGCACGGCGGCGCGCCCGTTCTGATCCGGAACGACCTGGTAGTGGAAGCGCTCGCGCACCTGCCGGACGACGGCGCTGTCGTAGGCGCGGCCCACGAGCCGCTTCGCGCCGTAGATCGTCTGCGACGGGTTGAGGATGAGCTGCGACTTTCCCCGGTGCGCCAGCAGCAGCTTGCCCTGGTTCGTCAGCGAGATCACCGAAGGCAGCGTGTTGTAGCCCTCCTTCGAGCTGAGGATCATCGGCCGGTCGTTCTTGATCAGCGCCACGCACGAGTTGCTGGTGCCGAGGTCGATGCCGATCACCGGGCCCGTGTCCGCGATGGTCGCCGGCGGGCGGAGGAACACCGGCCCTGCCTTCGCCACGGGGCG
>JBAWAM010000803.1:0-1638 GCA_049589315.1 Myxococcaceae bacterium | reverse complement strand
TCGGAGACGCCGCGGCCTGGGCAGCAGCCGGCTCCGGCTTCGCGGCAGGTTCGGCGCTCGCGGCCGCGGCAGGGGCGGCCTGGCCACCCTTCCCGTCCACCGCGATGACGACGCGCTTGCCGTCGGCCTTGACGTCGTAGGTCTGCACGCCGTCGAGGCTGAGCGTGACCCGACCGACGCTGGCGCGGTCGTCCGAGAACTGGGAGGCGACGACACCGCGGACCGGACCTGCACCCGCGTGGTGGCCCTTGATCCCGGAAGCGTCCGCGCCCGAGAGGTCCACGACGAGGCGGTCCGGCGCAGAGAGCCGGAACACCGTGAACGTCGGAGCCTGGTCGCCCGAAATCACCACCCGGGCGCCGGAAGCCGTCGGTTCCACCTTGAGGTCGCCGAGCGTGTTCAACCCTGCGGCGGAGGCTCCAGTCCCCACCAGGGCGACGATCGCCGCAAGCCACACGTTGATACGCATCTCAGGCCCTTTCCTGAAGTAACTCATTCGAAAGTCTTCCCGCTGACGAGGTCGAGGGCAGGAACCAGGTTCCGCTCTTCTTGAATCATTTTCTGCGTGGGCTTCGGGATCACCTTGCCGGTCGGATCCGACCAGTACTCGGTGACCGTGATGGACTCGCGGAGGATCTGGGTGACCTTGCCGCCCTGCTTGCCGACCCGGCTGTTGCGCCGGACCACGTAGCCGCGGCCCTGGGGATCCTCGAGCATGGCGATCGGATTGGCGTCACCGGTGACCACCGCAGTGAGCGTCAGCTGATCGAGGTCCCACATGCACAGGGGCTCGTTGCAGGACGATGTGCCCTGGTTGGCCTGAACCCGATCCAGAACCGGGCTTCGGAACGGGTCGCGCTTGCCCAGCGGGTTGTAGGCGTAGAGGAAGCTGACGGCTTCTTCGGCCTTCTTCTCCTCGACGGGAGCCTTCTTGTCAGCCGCAGCCTCCGCCTTCTTCGAGGAAGCTGCCTTTGACGCAGTGTTTGCGCGGGGTGACGAGTCATCACAGCCGACGAGGCTCAGACCAGCCACCAGCACAACCAGCAGTCGCGTGCGGTTCATCACTTTTTGCCCTTCGCCTTCCCGCCCTTGCTGTCGTCCACCTTCGCCTTGGGCTCGATGAACCGGAACGTCGTCGCGAGGAACTCGGACTGGAGAATGACCTTCTCGTTCTCCGCCTTTGACCCGGAAAGCTTGATGTTGTTCACGTTGACGATGCGGCGCATGTTCGCGACTTCCTGCAGGAACACGGCGATCTCGTGGTAGTTGCCGTTGACCGCCATCTTCACGGGAATCTTCGCGAAGAAGTTCGCCGGTTGCTCTGCCCCCGGCTCGATGCGCTCGATCCGAAGCCCGCTCTTCTTTCCGATGTCATTGAGCTGGGCGAGGAGCTCGTCGATGTCCTTGTTCTCGGGAAGCTCAGTCAGCGCTTCTGCGAGTTGTTGCTCGAGCCGGTCCATCTCGCGTCGGCGCTCGTTCAGGTTCTGCGCGATCGCCTGCTTCTCTGCGAGGGAGTCCTTGAGCCTTGCGATCTCTTTCGTCTGCCGCTGAATCTGCTCTTCCGTCGGCTGAATGAAGAAGAAGAAGTTTGCGGCCGTGACAATCACCATCACCGCGACCAGACCACCATATTTCGCG
>JBAWAM010000802.1:0-3426 GCA_049589315.1 Myxococcaceae bacterium | reverse complement strand
ATCCTGTCGCGGCGCTCCGGTCGCACGCCATGACAGTGCGCGACCGGATTCACACGAACCGCTCAGCCGCGCGCGAAATGCGCGGCCACCACGCTCGCCACGGAGGCGGTGAGCTTCTTCCCGGTCGGGACGTGGAGGAACTCGTTCGGGCCGTGCGCGTTGCTGCCGGGCCCGAGCAGGCCGGTGATGAGGAACTGCGCCTTCGGGAACCTCTGGCCAAGCATCTCCATGAACGGGATGGTCCCGCCCTCGCCCATCGCCATGAACGGGCGGCCGAAGTAGGCGCGGCTGGCTTCGTCGGTGGCCTTCTCCAGCCAGGCGTCGAGCGGCGGCGCATCCCACCCGGCGCTGGCCTTCTCTCCGTCGAACGAGACCTTCGCGCCGTAGGGCGGATCGCGCTCGAGAGCCTCCTTCAGTGCCTTCGTGGCGGCTACCGGGTCGACCCGGGGTGGAATGCGCATCGACAGCTTCGCCGCGGTGAACGGCCGGAGCACGTTCCCGGCGCTGCTGAGCGTGGGCAATCCCTCCATTCCGGTGACCGACAGGGCAGGGCGCCAGGTCCGGTTGAGCACGAGCTCGGTGGCATCGCTCGTGACCGGACGCGCGCCGCTCATCCAGGGAAAGCGCGAGTAGACCTCGTCGCCCAGCACCTCGGCCACAGCGCGCGCTTGTTCCTTCCGCGCCTGCGGAATCTCCACGTGCAGCGCCTCGAGTCGCACCTGCCCGGTGACCTCGTCGTCGATGCGGCTGAGCAGCTGGCGCAGGATGCGGAACGAGGAGGGGACGATGCCGCTGGCGTCGCCGGAGTGGACGCCCTCGGTGAGGATCTCCACGTGCAGATTGCCGGCGACGAGCCCGCGCAGCGAGGTGGTCATCCAGAGCTGGTCGTAGTTCGCGCACCCGGAGTCGAGGCACACCACCAGCGACGGCTGCCCGATGCGCGGCGCGAGCGCTTCGATGTAGGCCGGCAGATCGTGGCTGCCGCTCTCTTCGCACGCTTCGATCAACACCACGCAGCGAGCGTGGGGGACGCCCTGCTCTCGCAGCAGTCGAATCGCCGCCAGCGACGCGAACGCGGAGTAGCCGTCGTCGGCGCCGCCGCGACCGAAGAGCTTGTCGCCTTCGCGCACCGGCTCCCACGGGGAGAGGCCGTCTCGCCAACCCGTCATCTCCGGCTGCTTGTCGAGGTGCCCGTAGAGCACGACGGTGTCGCTGCCGGAGCCGGGGATCTCCATGAAAATCAGCGGCGTGCGCGGGGTGCCGTTCTCGTTCTCGAGCTGGATGAGCTCCACAGTGAGGCCGGGGATGTGCTGCTGCTGCGCCCTGCACCAGTCGGCCACGAGCTTCGCCGCGGCATCCATGTGCCCGTTCTTCACCCAGTCCTTGTCGAACGCGGGCGATTTGTTGGGGATGCGGATGTACCGGTCGAGCGCGGGGAGGATCTCCGTGTCCCAGATCCGCTCGGAGGAGGCGAGTACGGTCTTCGTGTCGAGGTTGTGCGGGCTGATGGCTGACTCCAGGGCGAACGTAAGGGCGCGGAATCTATACGACGTGCGCTCGCAGCGGGCGAAGAAGCGCGCTGCACAGGGTCCGCCAGATGAAGCGGAGCTCATCGACCCGTCACCGACCGGACAGGAATGCACAGGAAACCCGCGATAGGCTCGCGCGTGGAATGCGCATGAAGGCTCTCTCTCTTTCACTCTCGGTGATTTCACTGCTCGCGGTGGGCTGCTCGCCGGCAGTCGAGGACGATTGCGGTGTGCTCGTCTGGGTGGATCCGCGCGACGGGGCCTTCACGCGCGAGCTGACCCTCGACTTCGGCAGTGTGTTCGCCTGCGAGGGGTGGGCCCCGATTCGCGAGCTCGAGCTTCGGAACGATGGGCGTTGCGCGGTCGAGCTCGACGGGCTGATGCAGGTCTCGGGCGACCCGGTGAGCGTGTCCGCGGATTCGCCGGCGGAGAGCTGGACTTTCCAGGTCCTTGCAGAGCGGGGACGCATCGAGCCCGGGCAGAGCATTCAGGTCCGGGCGAGGACCGGCGAGCTGTGGTCGGAGTCTTCGTGGGTCGAACCTGCGGAGGCCCAGGTGATCGCGCTCGGGACGAAGGGTGAGTCGGCCACGCTGGTACTCGGAGCGCGACTCATGCAAGGCGACTGGGAGGCGCCCGGGGAGTTCGCATTCGGCGCGGTCATGGTCGGTGACGCGCAGGAGATGCGCTACACGATCAGGAATCCGACGCAGCGCGTGGAGACCTACACGGTGGTCCCGCCGACCAGTTCGTCGCACCCCGGCGCATTCTCCCTCGCGCCCGAATCGGCGGTCGGGGAGGTCGAGATTCCTCCCGACAGCTCACGAGACATCGTCGTGCGCTTCCACCCGACGGAGCAGGGTGCTCACGTCGGCGAGATGAAGCTTCAGCTCACGTCCTGCGGGCCCGAGGTCAAGGTCCCACTGACCGGCGAGGGCGTGGACCGGGCTCTCACGTGGGAGCCGTTTGTGTCTGACTTCGGCTGCGTTCCTCCGAGCCTCGAGCAGGTCCACTCCATCGAGTTCACGAACCTGCAGGGAAGGCCGATCGTGCTCTCGCAGCTCAAGGCTCTCAATGCGAGCGAGTTCCGTATCGTCTCGCCGAGCGATGGGATACTCGAGATCCCCGCGGCCACGCGCGACGCCCAGGGCGACTGGATGCCCGGAACCGCGACCATAGTCGTCGCGTTCAAGCCGCTTCAGCTCGGACCTCGTCAGACCCAATTGAAGTTCCAGACCGATCATCCGACGCAGAGCACCGGTTTCATCACCCTCAAGGGCTTCGGCTGTGGCCCCGACATCGAGCTGACGCCAGATGCCGTGCTCGACTTCTCGGTCGTGAGTGGGCCCCAGACGAAGACGATCACGATCATGAACGTCGGCACGTTACCCCCGGCGCCGGATCCCCGTGCGAACCTGCTCCTTGGAACGATCAACGGCAGCGGCAACTACGGGGCGCCCTTCATCGAGCTGGTCTCGGTGAACCCAGCCGACGCCGCCGACGCGTTCTCCGTCCTCATCCCCAGCACCTACGACCCGTCGGTGGGGCTCGAGGCGAAGGCCGGCAAGAACCAGGTGACATTCGAGGTCAGCTTCGACCCACCGTCGGTCGGGCTCAAGGAGGCGGAGTTGCGGATCTTCTCCAACGACCTCGACGAGCCGGTAACGACCATCCTCGTTCGCGGCGAGGCCATTCTGGCTCCTTGAGGGGAGCGGAATAGAGCGGCGGGCGATCACTGCTGCTCCAGGACCACGGCGCGCTGGTTCGCTTCCGGAATGTGTGGGTGCGTCCGGCCCCCGAGCCGATGTGACCGTCGCGCCCTCGGCGACGAGGTATCCAGAACGCGCCTGCAGGGCACGTCCCAGAGGGACCGTCGATGTGCGCGCCTGTTCTGGATACC
>JBAWAM010000801.1:0-2635 GCA_049589315.1 Myxococcaceae bacterium | reverse complement strand
TGCGGATCGCCTCCAGCGACTCCGGGTCGTTGGCGGACTCGTCCACCAGCTTTCCGGCGCGCGCCCGGTTGGTCTCGAGCACCTGGACGATGTGCCGGACGTGCTGCTTCAGGCTGTCGACCTGGGCGACGACCTTCGGCGAGGCCTCACCGGCCCGGACCGTCTCCACCGCCTTGCGCAGGCGCTCCAGCGTGTTGTCGATGGTGTTTCCCGAGGAGATCATCGCGCCCTTGACGCCCATGGGCACGACCCGGTCCACGTTGGAGACCTTCTGCAGCACCTCCTGGAGCTTCGCGAACTCCAGGATCGGCTCGAGCTCGGAGTCCGAGCCCATCATGCCGCCGAAGATCTCCAGGTCCTCCTTCGAATTCGACGAGTAGACCTGGATGTCACCGGACACCGAGCCGGTGACGCTCTTGCTCATGGAGCGGTCGATGCTGTCCACGCAGGACCCGCCGACCACCATCACGAACGTCCCGAGAAAGATGACTCCGCCGATGATGACGTTCACCCAGCTCGAGAACAGATTCCGGAAGGAGATCTGCGCGAGCACGCCTGCTGTTCCGAGTGCCATCAGTGCAATCCCGCGGCGGCCTGCGCCGTGGCCTCCGCCGGCGTGATCCGGCCCTGGATCTTCCCGTCGCTGATCTGCACCACGGCCTGGGCGTGCGCCATCACCCGCGCGTCATGGGTGGAGAAGATGAAGGTCGTGCCGTCGCGCTGGTTCATCCCGCGCATCAGGTCGATGATGTTCTGGCCGGTGGTCGAGTCGAGGTTCGCCGTCGGCTCGTCCGCCAGCACGATCTGGGGCTTCGTCACGAGGGCGCGCGCCACCGCGACCCGCTGACGCTGACCGCCGGAGAGCTCGCTGGGGCGGTGCTTCGCGTGCTTCTCCAGGCCCACCTGCTCGAGCAACTCCAACACCCGCTTGCGGCGCTCACCGGCGGAGAGCTTCCCCTGCAGCAGCAGTGGAAACTCCACGTTCTGGAACACGTCCAGCACCGCGACCAGGTTGAAGCTCTGGAAGATGAAGCCGATGGTGTTGAGGCGGAGCTCCGTCAGCTTCTTCTCGGTGAGCTTCGCCGTGTCCTGCCCTGAGACCTGCACCAGGCCGCGGGTGGCGGTGTCCACGCAGCCGATCAGGTTGAGCAACGTGGTCTTCCCGCTGCCGGAGGGACCCGCGATCGAGATGAACTCGCCCGGGTGGACTTCCAGGTTGACGCCTCGGAGCGCGGGCACGACCACCTTGCCCAGGTGGTACTCCTTTTCGACGTCGCGGATGGAAACGATGGCTGACATAGGGACTATCTCCTGGCGTTCCAACGATCGAGCAGCTTGACGATTTCTTCTTCGAGGAATGCGAACAAAGCACTGGTCTCACGAAGCCGCGATCGCGCGTGGGTACGATCCGGGGGAAGGGCCTGCAGCCCCGCCTCCATGATGTCGATGAGCGCGCGCGACCCGGTGATCGACCGTCGCAGGTGTTTGATCCAGGCGGATTCGCTGAACACGTAGTAGTGGCGCCGGTCTCCGGGGATGCTGAAGTGCTCGCACAACCCCAACAGGATGAACTGGCGCATGTTGGTGCTGATGGACGCGCGGCTGACGTGCAGCAGCTCCGCCATCTGATCGAGCGACACCGGACCTTCGGAGATCTTCAGGAGTCCGAGACTGCGGCCGCCGATTCGGGCGATGCCGTTTGCTTCGAAGTAGAGCCCCATGCTCTCGACGAAGCGCTCCTCTCCGGGCGTCAGTGCCTCACGCTGGTGAGGCGTCACGGTCATCTCGTGTCGTTCGCGCATGGTGTTTCCGGTCGGCGCGCACAACTAGTCTCGGGCTATCGTTCAGTCAATACTGAATGAACTGAATCAATCGCCGCTGTCGTCGCCCTGGAGGATCTTTCGGCAAGCCGGCCGTGCTGTTAGCCTTCCGGGCCATGTCCGCACAGACCACTGAGTCGATCTATCCGGTCCTCGAGTCCTTCGTGGAGCACGCCTCCCCGGAAGAGGTGGCCCGCCTGTTCGACGGGGTGAAAGATGGACTCGGCGCCCTCAAGGGGCCCCGGGCGGAGCAGGCGAAGAAGGTCCAGGTCGCACTCGAGCGCACAGAGGAACTGCTGTCGCACCTCATGCAAGTGCGCGAAAAGCTTGAGGTTGAGCGAAAGTCCGGCGCCCGAAGCCGCTGACACGCAACACCCGTTACACGTTCCCGATAATCCGTTCGAGTGCCCAACGCGGCGCTACACATTCCTCCCCACTCCGGGGACTGGAGGCTGAGATGAGCGGCATCAATCGCATCGACCCTACGGCGGCCCCTGTTCGGATGAGCACGAACCTCACCATTGGTCGCCAGACCCCGAAGAGCGAGTTCGGCGACCGGGTGAAGGCCGGTCTGGACAGCGCGGCGGGCGCGGTAGCGTCGGGCGCGGCGGTCGCGGCTCCCTTCGTTCCGGGTGGCGCCATCGTCTCTGCGGCGGTCTCGTCGGTTTCGACCATGTCCAGCCAGGGCGGCGGCGTGGGGACCCAGTACTCCGCGGCGACCGGCATCGCAGCTCCCGTTGGCAGCGGCACCCCCGGCGCCATCAACACCACGGTGGGCGGCGGCGCCTCGGGTGTGGGTTCTGTCCCGGTCGCTG
>JBAWAM010000800.1:0-9573 GCA_049589315.1 Myxococcaceae bacterium | reverse complement strand
ACGCTCGGCAGCGGGCTCTGCGCTCCGAGATACCGCCGCGCCACCAGGTTGAACCGGTCCTTCAGCACGGGGTAGGTCACGCGGTTCTTCGCGATCAGCTCGTCGATGATCTTCTGCCCTTCGGGCTCGGAGTCGATCGACACCATCACGACCCGCAACCCCTTCGGCCCGAGCCTCTCGTGGAGTTGCTGCAGCCAGGGCATCTCCTTCTTGCAGGGGGCGCAGAAGGACGCCATGAACGACAGCAGCACCACGCGCGTGTCCTTGTCCTTCGCGTCGGCGCCTACGAAGCGGTCCAGGCCCACCACGCTCGCCCCGACGGGCTTGGAGTTGTACACGGGCAGCCGGAACATGGGCGCGGGCTTGCCGTCTTCCGCGACGTCCTCGGCCCAGGCGGTTGCCGCGGGTGCAGAGAGTAGAAGAACGAGTCCCATCGCGAGGCTGCGCACGTTCGTGTCTCCTCTCGTCGACTGTACAGGACCTACGCCGTGGCCTTCTTCAGCTCGGCGCCGATCGCCTCCAGCTTCACCGCGACGGGCTCCCCGCCCGCCATGGGCTTGAGCTGCGCGTTCCCGCTGTTGACCTCGTTCTCGCCCAGCACGACGGCGAACCGCGCCTGCGCCTTGTCCGCGCGCTTGAGCTGGCTCTTCAGGCTGCCGCCGCGGGGATCGGTTTCGACGAGGAACCCTTCGCGCCGCAGCGACGACACGAGCTTCAAGGCGACATCACGCGCGGCATCATCGGCCACCGCAACGAACAGGTCGGGATTCCGCCCGAACGTGCGCCCGCTCTCCTTCAGCAGCAGCACGAGGCGATCGAACCCCAGCGCGAACCCTACGGCGGGAACGTCCGGTCCGCCCAGCTCGCGCATGAGCTTGTCGTAGCGCCCTCCTCCGCCGACGGTGCTCGCGGTCCCCAGCGCCGGGTGCTCCGCGATGAACTCGAACGCGGTCCTCGTGTAGTAGTCCAGCCCGCGCACGATCCTCGGGTTCACCTGGTACGTGATCCCGAGGAGTTCGAGCCCCCGCTTCACCTCGTCGAAGTGCTGCCGGCACGGCTCGCACAGGGACTCCAGGATGCTCGGCGTGTGCTGCGCGATCTCCTGACACCGGGGGTTCTTGCAGTCGAGGATCCGAAGCGGGTTGTGCTCGAGGCGCCGCTTGCAGTCCTCGCACAGCGCCTCGCGGTGCGCCTCGAAGTGCCCGACCAGTCGCTTCTGGTACTCGGGCCGGCAGGCGTCATCGCCGAGCGAGTTCACGTTGAGCTGCACGCCCTGGAGCCCCAGCGACTCGAGCAGCTGTCGCATGAGGTCCATCAGCTCCACGTCCTGCGCCGGCTCCTTCGCGCCGTACGCCTCGGCGCCGATCTGCCAGAACTGCCGGTAGCGGCCGGTCTTCATCCGCTCGTACCGGAACATGGGCCCCATGTAGAACCAGTGGGTCACCGGCTCCTTGTTCAGCACGGAGTGCTCGATGTACGCGCGCGCCGCGGGGGCGGTGCCTTCGGGACGGAGCGACAGGCTGCGGCCGCCCTTGTCGTCGAAGGTGTACATCTCCTTGCCGACGATGTCGGTCTCCTCGCCCACGCTCCGGACGAACAGCGCGGTGTCCTCGACGATGGGCGTGCGGAGCTCCTGATACCCGAACGCGCGGAAGGTCCGGCGGGCCACGTCCTCGACGTGCTGCCAGATCTCGATGTCACCGGGGAGGACGTCGTTCATCCCCTTCACGCCGTGGATTTTCTGGCTCACGTCCACTCTCCGATGCGGGTTCCCAGACGGACCACCGACTCGGGCCCGAGCAGTTCGTCCCACTTCACCCGGTCCTTCTCGAACAACAGGATCACCGTCGAGCCCATCTCGAACACGCCGATCTCCTGGCCCCTGGCCACCTCGATGGGCTTCTCGTAGGTGTGCACGTGCGCCTTCCCGCCGGTGTGCGTCACCACGTCGTCGTAGGTCGCGCGGATCCTCGACACGCAGGTGGCGCCGACCTTCACGACGGCCACCTTCCCGGCCGGCGTCGTCATGAACGTCGCCAGGCGCTCGTTCACGCAGAACAGCGCGTCCTTCAGCTTCACCGACGCCCGGTTCACGGGCCAGAACTCGCCGGGGATGTAGCTGTAACCGTCCACGGTCCCGGCAAGCGGCGCGTGGATCCGGTGGTAGTCACGCGGCGACAGGTAGACCGTCACGAAGGCCCCGCCGATGAAAGGCTTCGCCAGCTCCTCGTCCGCGAGCAACTTCCCGACCGTGTAGCAGATGTTCTTCGCCTGGAGGCACTCGCCCCCCAGCGAATACCCGATCTGCGAGACGGCGCCGTCCACCGGCGACACCACGGTGTGCTCGGCGGTGTCGATGGGGCGCGCGCCCTCCTTCAGCCGACGGGTGAAGAACTCCCCGAAGGTCGGGTAGCCGGAGATCTCGCGCTCGGCCTCGTGCAGGTCCACGTGGAAGCGCTTCGCGAACGCCTTCACGGCGAGGTGGTGAAGCGGAGCGGGCGCAGGCAGGCGGGTGGCCATGCCCACGGCGGTCGAAAGTGCGGACTTCGGAAGAAGCCGCATCAAGGTCATGAACGTTTCGTCGCGCATATCACTTGCCCACAGCGGCGGGCCCAACCGGCGGAACACCGCCATCCACCACCCGGATTTCCACCTTGCTCTTGTCGGCGATGACGTAGAGGGCGTCGTCCTGTCCGACGAGGATCTTGTCGGCGAACCCGCTGAACTTCTCCCGGCAGTCCGGCTGGTCCATCAGCGACCAGGTGGGGCGCATGCCCTGGTTGTTCAACAGCACGGGCTTTCCCGAGGCGAAGCACGTCCCGAACCGGGCGTTGAACTCGGCGAGCTTCATGCCCTCGACCGGCACGGCCACGCCCGCATCGACAGCGGCCGCTGCCGGAGCCTCCTCCTTCGCCCCGGAGAACTCGAAGTCCTTCGACGGCGCGAGGGCTGCGGAGAGCTCGGCCTCCCGCTCTGCCTTCTGGGCCTGCACTCTCTCTTGCCCGGAGCGGATCCGCTTGAGCTGCTCGGCCGCGCGCTGGTGGTCGGAGCTTTCCTTCGGGACCGACTCGAGCAGCTTCTCGATCTCGGCCATCTCCGGAAGCAGGTAGGCCTCCTCCATCTCGCGTCCGTAGAGCGCGTTGAAGTCCTTCTGCGCCTGGGAGTAGGCGGGCGAGGGCTCTCCCTCCTCCACACAGCCGACGCCGAGGCCACCCGCCAGCAGGGCCACGGCGACGACTGCCTTCATGTTCTTCGACGGCATCGTGGCCGCCTTTTAGCAGGGATCCCGGGTGATCGTCCCTCGAAACGCGGTCCGCCTGGACGCTCACACGCCGAGTCGGAGCCGCTTCCCGAAGTTCAGCGCGAGGTCCGCGTCGAAGATCTTCTGCGCCGCGGTCTCGATGTCGTATTCGACCCGGACGTACTCGACCGTGCGCGCGTCGGTGTCGTGGATCACGAAGCAGGCGCGGTTGTCGTAGTCACGGGGCTGTCCGACGCTGCCGACCGAGATGATGTACTTGTAGCCGCGCCGAACGCCGAACTTCTGGGCCACGACGTCGTTCACCTCGCCGTTGCCGAGCGCGAACGCCTTGCACAGGTGCGAGTGGCCGATGAAGGTCACCTCGGGCAGCTCGGCCACGTGCGGCATCAACTCCCGGGCCTGCTCCAGCGCGAAGATGTACTCGTACGCCTTGGGGTCGATGGGCGAGCCGTGGGAGAAGCCCACGTCCCCGATCCGGTACGTGTACGGCAGGCTGCGGAGCCACTCGAGGTTCTCGTCCGAGATCACGTTCGCCGACCAGTCGAGCGCGTGGCGGGCGGCGTCGTAATAGAACGAGTAGTCCATGCGGCCCGCGACCGCGGCGTCGTGGTTTCCCAGCAAGGTGACCTCGGTCACCGAGCGGACGATCTCGCAACACTCGTTGGGAGACGCGCCATAGCCGACCACGTCCCCCAGGGAGACGATCCGGTCGACCTTGTACTGCTCTGCAGTTTTGAGGACCTCGGTCAGCGCCTCCACGTTGGAGTGGATGTCCGAGATGATCGCCAGGCGCATCGGCCCCCCGAAAATGGTCTCAGCCTACGTTCTGCTGTTTTGAGCGGTGCTCGTTCTCGATGATCTGCCGGATCACCGCAAGCGCCGCTTCATCGATGTCTTCGAACCGCAGTCCCATGCCCGGTGGGTGGCCGTTCCCCTCGTTCCGCGTCCACACCACCCGCGCTATCGCCGAGACCTCCTCGGCCTCCCGGGTCTCGAAGCGGATCTTCGCCTCGCTCCCGGCATCCAGGGGCGTGCTGGTCCTCAGGAAGAGGCCACCCTCACTCAAGTTGCCCATGCGGGCATAGAAGGTGACGTTCTCGCCCTCGCACCAACAGCGCAGGCGAGCCTCCACCCGCTCGTGCTTCCGGTTCTCCCTCAACTCGGCCCTCCGGCCGCGCCTTCAGCGCTCCCCCCCGGGTGGCACATCCGACAGTACGCGCGTCAGCGTAGAGAGGGGGATTCGGGAGCGTCAAGGCGCCGAATCTCCCACACGCCTACGGGCTGAGTGCGTCGAAGTGGGTGAGCTGCTTGAACCCACTGCACCGGCTATTGATGTCGGCCGGCTGGATCTCCTTCAGGCGCTCGAGCGAGAACTTCTCGACGGCGAACGACGCCATCACGCTCCCCACCACCACGGCCTGGCGCAGCGCGGCGTTGTCGACGCGGCCCGCGCGCGTGAGGTGACCCAGGAAGCCGCCGGCGAACGAATCCCCTGCCCCGGTCGGATCGAACACGTCGGTCAACGGGAAGGCGGGGCAGCTGAAGACATGCTCCTGGTCGAAGAGCAGCGCGCCGTACTCGCCGCGCTTGATCACCACCCGCTTCGGCCCCATCGCCAGAATGCCGCGAGCGGCCTTCACGATGTTGTGCTCACCCGAGAGCTGGCGCGCCTCGCCGTCGTTGACGAAGAGCATGTCCACCCGCTTGAGGGTCTTCTTCAGCGCCTCGAGCTCGCCGGTGATCCAGAAGTTCATGGTGTCCATCGCCACGAGCTTCGGGTTCGAGACCTGGTCCACCACGCGCGACTGCAGCTCGGGGTGGATGTTGCCGAGGAAGACGTATTCGGAGCTGCGGTACGCCTGCGGCAGATCCGGCGAGAAGTGCTGGAACACGTTGAGCTGGGTATCCAGCGTCTGCGCTTCGTTGAGCTGGTGGGTGTAGCGGCCCTTCCAGCGGAACGTACGCCCCTTCTCATGGACGAGGCCGGCGAGGTCGATCTGGCGGCTCTTCAGGAAGTCCACGTGCTGCTGTGGGAAGTCCTCGCCGACGACGGCGACGAGCCGGACCGGCGTGAAGAAGGATGCGGAGGTGGAGAAGAACGTGGCGGACCCACCGAGAACCTCCTCCTTCTGACCGAAGGGGGTTTCGACGGAATCCAGCGCGACTGAGCCGACGACGAGAAGAGACATTGCGGCGGGCCTGATACCACAAACGTCAAGGAGTCGGCACACCTGTCGTCGTCAGAATCGCCTTGAGGTCCTCGTCGGTGAAGAAAATCCCGGCGCCTACGAAGAAATCGCGGCCCACGATGAGCTTGTTCGTCCGGGTGTCGCGCAGCTGGTTGTTCAGCACGTCGTCCACGCCGACCGTGGCGAACAGGTGGTTGAACGCGGAGAGCTTCAGAGACGCTCTCACCCGCGGATACACCAACTCCTGGACCGAGAAGTTGAAGGCCTCTGTGGTCAAGGTGAGGTGCTCGTTGAAGAAGTGGAAGTCCGCGCCCAGGCCCCCGGTGGACTCGATCAGTCCGAAGCGCAAGGTGGTCCAGTAGAACCGCTTGGCGAACTGGGCGGAGAACTTCATCCCCTCCCGGCGCACGGTCTGGACCTGCTCGACCGGATCGCCCGAGCCCGGCGGATTGGTCGTCACCGACGTACGCTCCACCACCCCGCGTGGGTCATCCACGACCTCGAGCAGGTAGTACTTGTCCGGTCGAGGGATCAGCCGGACCGAGAGGTAGCTCTTCGCGGCGCCCTGCGACAGGAGGTAGTCGCTGCGGACCGACACCTCGGTCTGCAGGCGGGTGACCCGGTCGGCGAAGCCGGAGAGCTCCTCCACGGACTCGGCCACCTTCTGGCCCAGCCGCTCGTCCGTGAGCAGCTTGCCGGCGACGCCCTCGCCGTTCTTCACCTTGGTGGTGATCTCCTCGAGGTTCGCCAGCGAGCCTTCGAGCCGGCTCAGGGTCTGCTTGATGCTCGCCACGCCGTCCTTCAGCTCGCCCTCGCCGCTGCCCAGGACCTTCTGGACCGTGGCCAGCACGTCGCTGACCTGCACGGTGATCTGATTGATGTTCGCGACGATCTCCCGGACCTGCACCTCCTGGCCGTCGGTGATCCCCCGGACGTCCTCGGAGAAGGACTCGAAGTTCGTGAGGATGGCGTTCAGCTTTCCGCCGGTATCCCGCACCGTGGAATCCACGCTCTCCGAGAGGCCCCGGAGGTTGTCTACGATCTGCTCCAGCGATGCCGTGCCCTTGTCCCCGCCCAGCACCCGCCGCAGCGAATCGGTGACCTCCTGGATGTCGCCCGTGATCTTGTTGAGGGACTCGAACACCTGCTCCACGCCTTGCTGATCATAGACGCGGCTGATCTCCTGGCCCGTCCCGAGCTCCGGCGCGGTGTGCGTGCCGGCAAACAGGTCCAGCATGTAGTCGCCCAGCAGCGACTCGGAGCGCTTGGTCAGTGCGGCGTCTTCGCGCGGGCTCACGTCCTTGCGGATCCGCAGCCACACCCGGGCACGGTTGCCCTCCAGCTCGATCCTGAGCACCTCGCCGACGGGGATGCCGGCGATCTGCACGCGGCTCTTGGTGCCGAGACCGGAGGCGTCGTTGAAGTAGGCGTAGACGTCGACCGACTCGCTCTCGCTCATGCCTCCCTTGCGGACGAAGGTCAGGAAGATGAAGAGGAACGCCGCCGACGCCAGGACCAGGAGTCCCACTCGGAAGGGCGTGACGAGCTTCTTCAAGGGATCTCTCCGTTCATCAGTTCTTTCCGAACCAGGTCTGCAGGAACACCCGGACGGCGGGGTGCTCCGAGTTCCGGAGTTGCTCGGGAGGGCCCTCCTCCACGATGTGGCCCTGATGGAGGAAGGCGATCTTGTCCGCCACCTTGAAGGCGGAGGCGATGTCGTGGCTGATCACCACCGAAGTCACCCCGAGCTTCCTCTTCGCGTCGAGGATCATCTCGTCGACGTAGTCGGTGGTGATGGGATCGAGCCCGGTGGTCGGCTCGTCATAGAGCACGATCTTCGGGTTGAGCACGATCGCCCGGGCCAGGCCGACGCGCTTGCGCATGCCCCCCGAGAGATCGGCCGGGTACTTGTGCTCGACGTTCCGCAGCCCGACGATCTCCAACTTCTCCCGGACCAACTGCCGGATCGCGTCCTCCTTCAGCTTCGTGTGCTCGCGCAGCGGGAACGACACGTTCTCGTACACGGTCATCGAGTCGAAGAGCGCCGCGGCCTGGAACACCATCCCGAACTTCTTGCGCACCCGGGCGAGCTCGTCGGATTCGAGCGGGACGATGTCCTCCCCTTCCACGATCACCTGACCGGAGTCCGGCTTCAGCAGGCCGATCATGTGCTTCATCATCACGGTCTTGCCGGAGCCCGAGCCCCCCAGGATGACACAGGTCGTCCCGGCCTCGACCTCGAGGGAGATTCCCTTCAGGACGTGGTGATCGCCGAACCGCTTATGGAGGTTGATGACCTGGATCATCAGTGGAGGATGACGCCGACGAAGTAGTCGAGGATGAAGATCGACATGGCGGAGGCGACCATCGCCTGGGTCGTGGCCTGCCCGACGCCCTTGGCGCCTCCCGACGCATTGAAGCCCTTGTAGCAGGCGATCAAGGCCACTGTGAGGCCGAACACGGCGCCCTTGATCAGGCCCTCATAGATGTCTTCGGGATCGAGCCACTGCTGGGTCCGCGCCAGCCAGGTCCCCGCGGAGATCCCCTTCACCGCCACCGACACGAAGTACCCACCGGCGAGCCCCGCGGTGTTGAAGAGCATCACCAGCACCGGAACCATGATCAGTCCGGCGAGCACGCGCGGTACCAGCAGGTACTGGATGGGGCTGACTGCCATCGTGTCCAGCGCGTCGACCTGCTCGGTGACCCTCATGGTCCCCAGCTCGGTGCACATGGCCGACCCGGCGCGCATGGTCACCATCAGCGCGCTGAACACGGGCGCGAGCTCGCGGGTGATGGTCAGCGCCACGGTGGGTCCGACCAGACTCTCCGCGTCGAACATCTCGAACGCGCGGGAGGTCTGATGCGCGAACACCATCCCGGTGAACATGCCCGTGAGGGTGACGATGAAGATCGACCCGACCCCGACGAATTCGAGCTGTGAGAAGAGGTTCTGGACCCGATACGGCGGCCTCAACGCCTGGCGCAGCACCTCGAACAGGAGCGCCGTCATGGCGCCGAGCTCGCTGATGAAGTTGATGACACCCTGCCCAAGGCTCTCGATCGCCCGGGTCAGAGCGCTGGGCGCGCGCGGCGACTCCTCACGCTTTTCGGCTTCGAGATCCATCGAGGGCGCAGTCTAGCTGTACACTGGCAGCATCGGCGCGCTTTGTGTGGGTGCTTGCATGCCGGGCCGCCTACAACTTCGAACTTCGCACGGCGACGCAGTCCATGTATGTGCCCGCGCCATGGCAACCGTTCGAGTCGGCGGAGAAGTCGACGCTCTGTGTACCCGCTGCAAACTCACCCTCGCTCACACTGTCCTTGCGATGGTCGGTGACAAGATCGCCCGCGTGCAGTGCAACACCTGCGGCGGAGCTCACGCGTACCGGGGCGCTCCCTCGTCCGCTGGCACCTCCTCCCGCCCCCGCGCTGCCGGGGCCTCCTCTTCGTCCGCCCCGCGCGCCACCCGGGCGAGCGCCGCGGCTGAACACCGCGTCACCGTCACGTTCGAGCAACGACTCGCTGGTCGCGATCTGGCCGGCGCCCGCCGCTACAACGTGCGCGACACCTACGTCCTCGACGAGGTGATCGAACATCCGAGCTTCGGCTACGGCATCGTCACCACGGTTCGCTCCGACAAGATCGACGTCGTCTTCAAGATCTTCGAGAAGACCCTCATCCACGGCAGGGGCGGCGCGCCCGCGGCGAGGCCGGCGTTCCAGCCGGCGAAGTCCGCTACCAGCGGGCCCTCGGACAAGCCCATGGCTGAGACCCCGCCAACCGAAGGCCAGGAAGGCACAGAGGACGCGTCGGAGGCATAATCCCCGCCCATGTTGCGCGGGATCCTCACGGCGCTTTGCCTCATCGGTTGCGCCGCCCAGGCTGCCCCGGGGGTCCAGGCCCACCCCTCGCGGGTGGTGCTGGGACGCGATGGCGAAGTCCGGATCCTCGTCCAGCCGGAGAAGAACGCAGGCGCTCTCCGCTGGAGCGTGAGCTCGGGGCGGCTCGTCCCGACAACCGATGAAAACGATGGCTCACGGGCGTTCGTGTGGACGCCGCCCGATGTCCGGTATCCGACGCGTGCCCTGTTCGCGTTCTGGCACGACGACGGGAATCAGG
>JBAWAM010000799.1:0-7864 GCA_049589315.1 Myxococcaceae bacterium | reverse complement strand
GGTCAGCCGTACCAGCAGCGTCCGGGCCAGGGCCCTGCCCGTCCCGGTCAGGGGCCCGGTCGTCCCGGCCAGCCGTACCAGCAGCGTCCCGCGCAGACGTACCAGCGTCCGGCCCAGCCGGGGCAGCCCGTGCAGGCCGCCGGGGCCCAGCCGCGTCCTCCCGAGGGGGGCCAGCCGGCTTCGCCGCCGGTGTTCCGCCAGACGGCGTTCGGGCAGGTGCAGGTGGTCCAGAACAAGGACACCGCCCGTCCCACCGCCACCCAGGCCGTCGTCATCAGCCGTCCGCTGGTGCAGGTCCGTCGCGTGACGCCGTCCACGCAGGCGCACCGCAACATCCCCATGGCGCCGGGCCGCAAGGCGATCGGCGAGGTGCGTGAGTTCAAGGTCGTCCCGGATCACCTCGGGCGAGGCCGCGAATTCGTCGACGTCAGCAAGAACAAGACGAACAAGAAGCGCACCACCACGGACAAGGAGACCGGGTTCAAGCAGGAGGTCCAGGACGCCGTCTGGGGCCGCGTCTCGCTGCCGATCCGCGGCAAGAAGCGCAAGCCCACCAAGAAGGGCCAGAAGACCCAGATCACCGAGATGGCCGAGGAGAAGAAGGTCATCAAGCTCCTGGAGGGGATCACCGTCTCCGACCTGGGCCAGCGCATGGGCGTCCGCACCGCCGAGCTGATCAAGAAGCTGATGCAGTCCGGCAAGATGGCCACCGCCAACCAGATGATCGACGCGGACACCGCCGCGATCATCGCCGCGGACTACGGCTGGAAGATCGAGAAGCAGTCCTACGCCGTCGAGGAGTTCGTCCCCGAGGTCGAGCTGCGTCCGGAGGACGTCGTCGCGCGGCCTCCCGTGGTCACCGTCATGGGCCACGTCGACCACGGCAAGACGTCGCTGCTCGACGCCATCCGCTCCGCGGACGTGGCGTCCGGCGAGGCCGGCGGCATCACCCAGCACATCGGCGCGTACACCGTGAAGATGCCGCAGGGTGACATCACGTTCCTGGATACCCCGGGCCACGAGGCGTTCACCGCCATGCGCGCCCGCGGCGCCGACATCACCGACGTGGTGATCCTGGTCGTCGCCGCCGACGACGGCGTGATGCCCACCACCCGGGAGGCGATCACCCAGGCCAAGTCGGCCGAAGTACCGATCGTCGTGGCCATCAACAAGATGGACCTGCCGCAGGCGAACCCGGACAAGGTGAAGAAGGAGCTCGCGGACCTCAACCTCCTCCCGGAGGACTGGGGTGGCGACACCATCATGGTCCCGATCTCCGCCAAGCAGAAGCAGGGCATCGAAGGCCTGCTGGAGAGCGTGTTGCTCCAGGCCGAGGTGCTCGAGCTCAAGGCGAACCCGAAGAAGCCGGCGCTCGGAACCATCATCGAGGCCAAGCTGGAGAAGGGCCGCGGCCCGGTGGCCACGGTGCTGGTCCAGGAGGGCACGCTCAAGAAGGGCGACGCCATCGTCACCGGCACGCACTACGGCAAGGTGCGGATGATGATCAACTCGCGCGGCGAGCAGGTGGACACGGTCCTCCCGGGCTACTCTGCCGAGGTGCAGGGCCTCTCCGGCGTCCCCACCGCGGGTGACACGCTGAACGTCGTCGCCGACGAGAAGGCGGCGAAGGAGATCGCCGACCACCGCATCATCAAGGTGCGCCAGGCCGAGCTGGGCAAGACCGCCACCGAGTCGCTCGAGGATCTCTTCAAGAAGATGAAGACGGCCGCGGGCAAGGAGCTGAAGATCGTCCTCAAGGCCGACGTGCAGGGCTCCCTCGAAGCCGTGGCCCAGGCGGTCACGAAGCTCAGCACCACCAAGGTGAAGGCGACCATCATCCACAAGGGCGTCGGTGCCATCACCGAGTCCGACGTGATGTTGGCCTCCGCGACGAAGGGCGGGGTGGTGATCGGCTTCAACGTGAAGTCCGAGTCTGGCGCCGAGCCCACCTCACGCGCGTTGGAGGTCCAGATCCACACGTACAACATCATCTACGAGCTCACCGACGCGGTGCGCGGGATGATGGAGGGGCTGCTCGAGCCCATCCGCACGGAGAAGAAGACCGGCCGCGCAGAGGTCCGGAACCTCTTCAACGTGCCCAAGCTGGGGACCATCGCTGGTGCGGCTGTCGTGGACGGCACCATCAAGCGGTCGGCGCTCATCCGGCTCGTGCGCGACAACAAGCCGGTGTTTACCGGCAAGCTGGCGTCGCTGCGGCGCTTCAAGGACGACGTCCGCGAGGTCTCGCAGGGCTTCGAGTGCGGTATTGGCGTGGAGAACTACTCGGACTTCAAGCCGGGCGACATCATCGAGGCCTACGAGATTGAGGAGACGCGCCAGAGCCTGACGTAGCGTCGGTTTCCCCTCTCCATGGTCAGCCCCCTGCGCGCGCAGACAATCGGATGCGCGCTCCGGGGGCGCGGACGCAGGGAGAGGGGGCAGTTCGTGGGTTCCAGACCATGTTCGTCACCGTCGCCCGAGTCACGCTGCAGATTCCGGAGAGCAACTCGCTGAAGGCGAAGCGCCAGGTCCTGCGTCGGATCACCGACCGGGTGAAGGCGCGCTTCAACGTGTCGGTGGCGGAGGTCGATGATCAGGACCTCTGGCAGAAGGCGCAGCTCGCCCTGGCGGTCGTCGGCGGAGACAAGCGTCACGTCGGCGAGCAGATGGACAAGGTCCTCCACTTCATCGAGGAGCTCTACGCCGCGCCGGTCATCGAGCGCGAGGTCGAGACCATCGGCTTCGGGGAGGACCTCTACGGGCGCGGTTCGGAGCAGCTCCTCCCCGGATCGCTGCCGCTGGCCATACCCTCGGGCGAGCGGTCGTTGGCAGAGGTGGAGGGGCTGGGCGATTGGGAGCGGCGGCACGAAACGTCCGAAGAGGCGGGCGAAGCGCGTCCGCCGCGAGGTCCACGGCACGCCGGCGACCTGTCCCTCGAAGAGAAGCGGGCGAAAGCCCGGGCACTGCGCAATCCGCGCGATTGGGAGAAGAAATGACGACGAACAGACCCGAGCGCGTGGCGCGAGAGATCCAGGCCGCGGTGGCCGACCTGGTCACCCGAGGCGAGTTCCGCGACCCGCGAATCGGCTTCATCACCATCACCGGCGTGAAGGTCTCCCCCGACCTGCGCGTGGCGCGCGTCTACTACTCCCTGATCGGGACCGACCAGGAGAAGAAGGAGACGCAGAAGGGGCTGGACGCGGCGAAGGGCTTCGTCCGACGGGAGGTGTCCTCCGCCGTCCAACTCCGCGTCTCGCCGGAGGTCTACTTTGTCTTCGACGAATCCGTGGAGCGGGGTGACCGCATCGAGCGCCTCCTCCGCGAGGTGAAAGGCAAGGAAGGCTGGTAGCCTCTCATCCGGGCGAGACGTTCATGAATGGCGTGCTGGTCATCGACAAACCCTCTGGGCCCACGTCGTTCGACGTGGTGCGAACCGTTCGCGCGCTGACGCGGGTGAAGAAGGTCGGCCACACGGGCACACTGGACCCCCTGGCGACCGGCGTGCTGCCGATCTGCGTGGGCGACGCGACCCGGATCGCCGGCTTCATCACCGAAGGCGACAAGGCCTATGACGCGGTGATTCGGCTGGGCGTCACCACCGACACGCTCGATGCGCAGGGGCAGGTCCAGCAGACGCGCCCGGTTCCGCCGCTCGGTCGGGAGCTTCTGGAGAGTGCGCTGAGCCGGTTCCGTGGAACGTTCGAGCAGCTCCCGCCGATGTACTCTGCGGTCAAGGTCGGGGGGAAGCGGTTGTACGAGCTGGCCCGGGCGGGCGAGGAGGTCGAGCGGAAACCGCGCACGGTAACCGTGCACGCGCTCGAGCTCCGCGACTTCTCCGCGGACGAGGTCCGGCTCTCGGTCCGGTCGTCGAAGGGCTTCTTCGTCCGCTCCCTGGCGCACGACCTCGGCGAAGCGCTGGGCTGTGGCGCCCACCTCACCGCCCTGCGACGGACCCAGAGCGGTCCCTTCACCCTCGCCCAGGCGATCCCGTTGGAGAAGCTCAAGGCCTCCTTCGAGGCGGACCGTGCCCGCGCATTGGCAGAGCTGGCGCCCCGCCTGGTGGGGATGAACGACGCGCTGGTGGAGCTGCCCGCGGTGCAGGTGCCGTCGACCATCGCCGAGCGCGTCTGCCACGGGGTTCCCATTGAAGTGTCTGCCGCGCCCGCCGGGCGTGTGCGCGTCCTTGGGCCGGGAGACGAGCTCCTGGCGGTCGCAGAGGTGGGCCCCACCAGGCGCCTGAAGTATCTGCGGGTCCTGGCGGCGGGGGGCGATTGACGATCACCGTCCACGTTCCGCCGACGCTCCTGGCCGCGTTCGAAGGCCGGAACAGGGTGGACCTTGGAGTGCCCGCGAACGCCGGCCTGGGTGACGTGCTGCAGGCCGTCTTTGCGCTGTATCCCAGGTTGTCGGCCTTCGTGGCACACGAACGCTCCCGTGCCCCCATGGAGCTCACCGTGCTGTTGGCGCCCGGGGTTGATAGCTTCCGGTTGCGTGACGGCGAGCGCCTGTTCCTGGTTGCCCGGCAGCCGCGCCGGCTCGCAGAGCAGGCAGCTTAGATTGACGCGCCCAGGTGGGACGCCTATAAGCCGGCCCGTTGTTGATGGGTAGTTTCGACCCCGTCTGTTCCCCTCCGCGGACGTGGGCGTCACCTGACTCGGAAGGGCGAAGAGGAAGTACCCACATGACCGTTGCAGTCGAGCGGAAGCAGGAACTCGTCTCGAAGTACCGCCAGCATGAGTCGGACACCGGGTCCCCCGAGGTCCAGGTCGCGCTGCTGTCCGAGCGGATCACCCAGCTGACGGAGCACTTCAAGACGCACAAGAAGGACCACCACTCCCGCCGCGGCCTGCTGAAGATGGTCGGCCAGCGTCGGCGCCTGCTGGACTACCTGAAGAAGAAGGATCCGGCGCGGTACAAGGCAGTCATCGAGTCGCTCGGTATCCGCAAGTAGCAGAGTGGTTCGCTCCGGGGCGCCAGGGATGACCTGACGCCCCGGCGCACATCGGAAGTCGGGTTGTTCCAGGACGGGGAAGGGCAGGGGGCGCGTACCGGAGTTTTTGTTTCCGATCCCCGCGGCCGAGCGCATCGGCCGCAGAGATGGGATCAAAAGTTCCAGCGCGTCCCTCGAATCCAACCTCTTCCAGAGCGATCCGTGACACGCCCCATCGGGGCTGAACGCGACCCGCCCAGGCGGGCGTCGCAAGGAAGACGTGCATGTATCTGAAGAAAAGCGTGAAGGTTGGATCCGCCGAGCTCTCCATCGAGACCGGCAAGATGGCCAAGCAGGCGGACGGCTCGGTGGTGGTTCGCTACGGCGACACCGAGCTGCTCATCACAGCGGTCTCGGCGAAGGAGAAGAAGGACGTCGACTTCCTCCCCCTGACGGTCGAGTACACCGAGAAGCTGTATTCCGCTGGCCGCATCCCGGGCAGCTACTTCAAGCGCGAAGGCCGGCTCACCGAGAAGGAGACGCTCACCTCGCGCCTGATCGACCGCTCCTGCCGGCCGCTGTTTCCGGAAGGGTACGCGTACGAGACGCAGGTCATCGGCAGCGTGATCTCGTCGGACCCGGCGCACGAGGGCGACATCCACGGCATCACCGGCGCCTCCGCGGCGCTGTGGTGCTCTGACATCCCGTTCAACGGGCCGATCGCCGGCATCCGCGTGGGCCGGATCAACGGTGAGTTCATTGCCAACCCGACCCGGGCCCAGCGCGATCAGAGCGAACTGGACCTGGTGCTCGCCGGTTCGCGCGAGGCCATCGTGATGGTCGAAGGTGGGGCGAACGAGGTGTCCGAGGACGTCATGGTCCAGGCGCTCGAGTTCGGCCACAAGTCGATCCAGCCGATCCTCGACCTGCAGGACGAGATGCGAAAGCAGCTCGGCAAGAAGGTCCGCTCGTTCGAGGCGCTCACTCCGCCGCCCGAGGACCTGAAGGCGAAGGTCAAGGCGCTCGCGTGGGACGGCATCGCGAAGGGCTACGACATCGCCGACAAGGGCGAGCGCTACGCCGCCCTGTCCGACACGAAGAAGGCCTCCATCGTCGCGCTGAAAGCGCAGCTGGGAGAGGCCTGGACCCCCGCGGTGGAGAAGGCCGCCAAGCTGGTCATCGAGGACCTCAAGTACCAGTACATGCGTGAGATGGTCCTCACCGGGAAGCGCATCGGCGGCCGCCCGCACGACGTGATCCGGAAGATCACCTGCGAAGTGGGCGTGCTTCCGCGCACCCACGGCTCCGCGCTCTTCACCCGTGGAGAGACCCAGGCGCTGGTCGTCACGACCCTGGGCACCTCCGAGGACGAGCAGCGCATCGAGGCGCTGACCGGCATGCACTTCCGCCGGTTCATGCTCCACTACAACTTCCCGCCGTTCTCGGTGAACGAGACCAAGCCGCTGCGCGGCCCCGGTCGTCGCGAAATCGGCCACGGCGCCCTGGCGGAGCGCGCGCTCCGCAACATGGTGCCGGAGGCGGGCGGGAACTTCCCGTACGTCATCCGCCTCGTCTCCGACATCCTCGAGTCCAACGGCTCGTCGTCGATGGCTTCGGTGTGCGGTGGCACCCTGGCGCTGATGGACGCGGGCGTTCCGATCAAGGCGCCGGTGGCCGGAATCGCCATGGGCCTGGTGAAGGAGGACGACCGCGTCGCCATCCTCTCCGACATCCTCGGCGACGAGGATCACCTCGGCGACATGGACTTCAAGGTCTGCGGCACGCGCGGCGGCATCACGTCCATCCAGATGGACATCAAGATCTCCGGCCTGACCATGGAGATCATGGCGCGGGCGCTGGAGCAGGCGCGCAAGGGCCGGCTCTTCATCCTGGACGAGATGGTCAAGGCGATCGACACGCCGCGCGCGGAGATCAGCCCGTATGCCCCGCGGATCACCACCATCATGATCCGGCCGGAGTTCATCAAGAACGTCATCGGGCCGGGCGGCAAGGTGATCAAGGACATCATCGCGAGGACCGGCGCGGCCATCAACATCGACGACTCCGGCCGCGTGGACATCGCGTCGGCGGACGGCGACTCGGTGAAGGCTGCGATCGCGATGGTCCAGGCGCTCACCCGCGAGGCCGAGGTCGGCAAGATCTACACGGGCACGGTCCGCAAGCTCGCGGAGTTCGGCGCGTTCGTGGAGATCTTCCCGGGCACCGACGGCCTCATCCACATCTCCGAGCTCTCGGACAAGCGCGTCAAGGCGGTCTCCGACGTGCTGAAGGAGGGCGATGAGGTGATGGTGAAGGTCATCTCCATCGACAGGACCGGCAAGATCCGCCTCTCCCGCAAGGAGGCGCTGGCCGAGCGCGCCGCCGCGCAGGGCGTGGCCGCGGAGCAGGTCCCGCACGCCGGTGACGAAGAGCAGCCGAAGGCCAAGGCGTAATTCGCCGAGCCGCCTTCTTCAGCTGAGCTGAAGCCCTGAAAGAGCCCGACTCCCGCGATGGGGTCGGGCTTTTTCGCATCCCCGGACCGAACCATGGCCCCTGCCGCTCCGCGCCTTCCCCTCGTCCTGACCACCCCGACGCTCACCCTGCGCGATCTCCGCGAGGAGGACCTGCCGGACCTGTGCGTCTTCGACGCGGACCCCGAGGTGACGCGCTACATGAGCAACGACCCGACCGACGAGGCCGGGAGTCGAAAGTACCTCGAGCGCAGCCTCGCGGCTGGACGGGCGATACCCCGGTCGGTGCATGACCTCGCCATCACGCGAACCGGCGAGCCCACCGTGCTGGGGCGGGTGGGGTTCCACATCGAGCGTCCGGAGCACCGGTACGCGTCCTGGCCCGGGCACCAGACCTCGATGTCGTAGGTCTTCGCGGACGAGAAGCCCATGTCGCCGGTGCACAGGAGCGACACGCGGTGGT